>SLRE01000137.1 GCA_007131125.1 Bacteroidales bacterium
AAATATGTTAGGTGTTTTTTTGGTTTCTTCCGCCTGACATAAAAAGGTCAATGGCTTACTTTTGCCGTTCTAATTAACAGGACGAATGGCCCTATGCAAACAAGCGGACTCCTTTCCGTGGTTTTACTGAAAGAAATTAAAACAAACTATGGTTAATTTGATGAGAAATTTTCATATACTTGGCAGAAATCCTATATTTGTCCGGAGAACCTTACCAGCCTGAAGTTGAAGCATGAAAAAAAACATATTTTAGACCAGTTCCGCTTACCAGCGATAAAAGTTCCATTGATATACATGGTTGCCGGACTTTTGTGGATACTTTTTTCCGACCTTCTGCTGGCTGTGTGGATTGATGACGCCGACACCATGCGTATTGCCCAAACCTACAAAGGCTGGTTTTATGTTTTGGTTACCACGGCTTTATTGTTTTTTTTGATAAAAAGGTCCTTCCGCAAACTGGATAAAACCAGGGGCAACCTCCAGCAAACCCTGAAACATTACAGCTACCTTTTTCATCACAACCCACAACCCATGTGGGTTTACGACCTTGAAACCCTTGATATTCTGGATGCCAACCGCGCCGCCCAGAAAGATTATGGCTATACTTCCGATGAATTTATTACCATGAGCATGCTCGACCTGCTTCCTCCTGAGGATGTTCCTTCATTTAAAGAGAGTCTGAGAGGGGAGGGGCTTGAATACCAGCGAATAAGCGGCATCCGTCATCAAAAAAACGATGGCTCCTCCATTGAGGTGGAAATGATATCTCATATTCTTCCCGATTACCAGGGAAAGAAGTGCCGCATGGTCATTGCCAATGATATCACTGCGCGGAAAAAGGCTTTCGAGTCATTGAAAAAGAGCGAGCGGGCCCTTAAAGAATCCGAGCGTCAATTGCAAACCCTGCTCTCCAACCTTCCAGGAATGGCGTATCGTTGCAAAAACGATGAGTTCTGGACCATGCTTTTTGTTAGCAAGGGATGTGAGCAGGTGGTGGGTTATAAAGCCGAAGAGCTGGAAAACAGCAATATCATTTCTTACGGTAAAATCATTCATCCGCATGACCGCAAGCGGGTGTGGCGGGAGGTGCAGAACAAAATCAGCACACAGCGAAAATATCCCTTGGTTTATCGCATCGTCACCTCAAAAGGTGAAGTAAGGTGGGTGTGGGAACAAGCCCAGGGAGTATTTGACGAAGACGGAAAACTGCTGTTCATTGAAGGCTTTATTTCCGACATTACCCACCAACGAAAAACCGAAAGGGCCCTCAAACATTATGGGGATTTTCTGCGTACCATTATCGACAACATACCCTTCCCCATGTATTATAAAGACATACAGGGAAGGTATATGGGCTGCAACAGGGAGTTTTACCGCTACCTGGGCAAAACCAAAGAAGATGTTATCGGAAAAACCGTTGACGATCTGCTTATTCCATCACAGGCAGCGCAGTCAAAAGCAAAAGACAGGGAGTTGCTGGCCACCCGAGAACACCAGAAATATGAAACCCGCATAACTTTTCCCGAAGGAGTGTCTATGGAGGTAGTTCTGCATAAATCCGTGTTTTTGAATGAGGATGGAGAACCCGGGGGAATCATTGGAGTGTATTTTGATATTTCCGACAGGGTCAGGGCCGAAAACATCATTAAAAAACAGGTGGAAGAACTGGAGCGCATCAATGCAGAGCTGGAGCGTTTTACTTACACCGTGTCTCATGACCTGCGCAGCCCCCTTGTTACCATCAAAGGCTTTCTTGGAATGTTGCGTGAGGACTTGCAAGCCGGAAACCTTGACCAGATGGAAATGGATATGATGCGTATTTCCAATGCTACCGATAAAATGCATCATCTGCTGGAAGATCTTTTGCAACTTTCGCGCATCGGACGTATCGGCAACCCATTTACCTCTTTCTCTATGAATGAAGTGGTGAGCGAAGTGCTGGAATACCTTGACGGGATCATCCGTGAAAACCGATGCAGCATTGAAGTGCAGCCCGATTTGCCTGAGGTTTTTGCCGACCGCTCCCGTATTCTGGAAGTTTTTCAAAACCTGATAGAAAATGCCGTGAAATTTAAAAATGCCGAAAATAATCCCCATATTGCCATAGGATGCCGGGATGGGACAGAATACCCGGTTTTTTATGTGCATGACAATGGTATCGGCATCCCTCCGCTATACCAGAAAAAGATTTTCGGATTGTTTAACAAGCTGGAGCAAAGCTCCAGAGGAACCGGTATTGGGCTTGCTTTGGTACAAAGGATCATAGATTTTCACGGGGGCAGGGTTTGGGTAGAATCTGAAGGAACCGGAAAGGGATCAAGGTTTTGCTTCACTTTACCCGGTAATTCGGAAAACCAATAAATTTGCACGTTAATCCTAAAAGAATGATACTGTTAATAGAAGACAACCCGGATCACGCAGAGCTGCTTAAAAGAAGCTTTGCCAGGTACAGTCCCGATACGGCCATTTTGCATTTATGGGATGGAGAAGAAGCCCTGGATTATTTGTTTTGCAAGGGAGCTTATGCCCAGAATGGCGACAGACCCCTTCCTGATCTTATTCTGCTTGACCTTAAGCTGCCCAAAATTGACGGCTTGCAGGTGCTGAAAAGAATCAAGGCCGCTGAATCACTGCGGGCCATTCCCGTGGTAATGCTCACCTCGAGCGACACAGAAAAAGATATACTAAAAGCATATAAACTAAACGTAAACAGTTACCTCGTTAAACCGGTGGATTTTAACCGCTTCCTGGATTTGGCCAGGGAACTGGGTCTTTACTGGTTTCGCTGGAACAAAAGACCTCCGGCCCCCAAATCCTTTATTAAGGATAATGAATGAAAAAAACCAGAAAAATACTTGTAGTTGAAGACGAAAAAAGTTATGCCGAACTGATCCGGCTGACTTTCGAAAGGCGGCAGCTGTCTTTCAAACTGGAGTTTGTGGAAAATATTTCCAATGCCCGGATATTGCTGGAAGGTGAACATGATTATGATCTGCTTATTACCGATTGGCTGCTGCCTGACGGTACAGG
>SLRE01000328.1 GCA_007131125.1 Bacteroidales bacterium
AAATTGGTGACCTGGTCGGTGGCCAGGCCTTCTTCCTTGGCAGAATTGGCTATGGAAGTAACCACCCCGGTAAAGGTTTCCGTAAAGAAAGCATCCAGGTCAATAAAGGCCGTATCGCCCTGACTGACCCTTACGATGTCATTTTCGTTGACGTCTACCAGAACCTCCATCCGGTCGAAATTGGCAATGCGCATGATTTCGGTACCTGCAAACTGTGAAGTTCCCACGACCCTTTCTCCAATTTCCACATCCAGACGCGAAATGGTGCCATTCATGGGCGAGAAGATGTTGGTTTTCAAAAGGCTTTCCCTGGCTTCCTTAACGGAGGCTTCAGCGCTTTTTACCTGGAATTCTGCACCAATCACACTTTGGCGGGCGGCTTCCACCTCTGCCTGTGCCACCAGAAAGTTGGAGCGGGCAGTATCGTATTCGCTTTCCGAGATGGTGTTTTCGTCGTATAATCTTTTGTTGCGGTTGTAAGAAGCCTGTGCATTGATAAACTGAGCTTCGGCCTGGGAGGTGCGGGCCCGGGCATTTGCGAGGTTGGCCCTGCTGGTATTCAGAGAAGCTTCCACCCTGTCAAGGGCCGACTCGTAAAGATCGGGGTTGATGCGCACCAGCAGTTGTCCGCGCTCCACAAAATCGCCTTCTTCAATGTTCAGCTCTATGATCTCTCCTGAAACATCAGGGCTGATCTTTACTTCGGTTACCGGCCTCACCTTTCCGCTGGCGGTTACCGTTTCCACAATGGTTCTTTTCTCTGCTTTTTCGGTGGTGACCCGGTGTCCTTCAAAGGAACCGATCCATCCTGCACTGCGGCCGACAATAAGGAAAAGTATCAAGGCTGCAAAAAGGATAAGACCGTAGCGCACTATTTTTTTTGTTTTCATGGCATGCTATGTTTTAGTACGTGGTTTAACTAAATGGTCAAAGGTTTGCCGAGGTAGAAGTCAAGTATTTTAACCCTGAACACGAATTCATATTTTGCCTGCAGCAAGTCTGACTGGGCCTGCGACAAGCGGGTTTTGGCGTCGTTGTATTCCAGGGTGTTGACCATACCAACGTTAAAACGCTGTTCGGTGTAGCGAAATGACTCCTCCAGGGCTACCACATTTTTTTCTGTGGCAATGTAACGTTTCAGGGCGCCTTTTGCATCGGCATGGGCTTGTTGTATGGTTTTGAACAACTGGTCGCGCACCAGCTGGTTCGAAAGTTTTGCGTTTTCGAGGGCAATGCGTGACCTGCCAATGTTGGCCCGGGTCTGGTAATTGTTAAAAATGGGTATGGTCAGCTGAAAACCAATGCTTCGGCTAAGGTTTTCATTAAGCTGGTCGGAAAAGGGCACCACCCTGGTATCTATAACTGGTCTTGGCAATCCAAAAACAGGTTCTCCGGATTCTGTGGTACCAATAAGTTGAGGATCATCAAACTCCCCTGTAGCAACTGGCTCCAGGCTCCCTTCTGAATAGCCGGTTCCGTAGCTTCCCGACATACGCAACATTGGGCTTCTGCCTCCTTTGGCGATTTTAACTTCCTTTTCGGCGCTGGCAACCCTTAATTCTGAGGAGCGCACATCCGGCTGCAGGTTTACCGCTTCGGCATAGATCTGCATGGGCGATTTGTCCAGTTCGTCATCGGGCAGAATGGCTATTTCAGGAACTTCAATTTCAAAGCCTTCCACTTCCTCCAGGTCCAGCAGTTGCACCAGGTCGAGATAGGCGATTTCAAGGCGGTTTTCGGCATCCACCAGTTGCATTTCCTCGGTAGCTGCCTGGGCTTCGATGTTGAGCAGGCTGCCCCTTGCAAGGGAGCCGGCTTCCACCAGCCGGGCTGTGCGATCCACCTGCTGCCGGGTTATTTCAAGCTGGCTGCGGGCGATCTCTAACAGCTCCTTGTTAAAAAGGATCTGCAGGTAAGCAGAGGCCACGGCCATGGAAATATCGTTTTGCATGGCTTCCACGTCATAGGTGCTGGCTCGCAGGTCAATTTCACCCTGGCGGATGGTATTCCATATCTGGAAGCCACTGAAGAGCGTTACCCCGCTACTTACCCCAAAGCTGTTGGAACGCACCGTTTCGGTAACAAACTCATTGGTAAACGGGTCGATCGATCGTCCGTAACTGTAGTTATGTGAGGCGTTGGCATTGAAAGTCGGAAAGCGGTTGGCCCTGCTTTGAGAAAGGTTTTCTTTTGCCACCTCTACGCCCAGTTTCTGCTGTTTGATCTGAATGTTTTGCTCCAGGGCGTGGTTGATGCAGTCTTCCAAAGACCAGGGTCCTTGCGCCGGCAGGGGAACTGATATGGCCAGTATGCCGAAAAACAGGCCAAAGCGAATCAATGTTTTTTTTGTCATACCTGGAAATTAAGGAAAGTTTGTGTTTTCATGGATTGGTTGCTTATTGCACAATTCAGCCTACAAAAATAATCAACTACACCAAATGTTATTAAATTGAGCGGTATTTTTTAAAACAAATAAAAACAGGCATTGTTAAAACTTTACAGTATTTTATTTTAAATGCAGGGTTATTGACAACCTGTAAGGCATTTTCTGCAGATAAACCATAAAGAACCATGACAAAAAACACCCCCCAAAAGATCGCCATTTCCGGTGCCACCGGATTTATTGGCAGCCGTTTGCAGTCAAAGTACAAAGCCAAAGGCCATGAGGTGGTGGCTATTTCAAGGGAAATGCTTTACGGGGAACCGGAAGCTTTGGCCAGAGCCATATCAGGCTCCAAAGTGGTGATCCATCTTGCCGGGGCCCCCCTTATAGCCAGGTGGACCCACAAAAACCGCAGGATCATTTATGACAGCCGCATCCAAACCACCCGCAACCTTGTCAATGCCATGAAGTTGCTGGATAAAAAGCCGGAAACTTTTATATGCGGTTCTGCTGTAAACATTTATCCTTTTGACGGAACCTATACGGAAGAAAGCCCCGGAAGGGCTTCCCACTTTGCAGGAAAAGTCTGCCAGGACTGGGAATTGGAGGCCAATAAGGCCGGGGATTTTGTCCGTACCCTGAA
>SLRE01000309.1 GCA_007131125.1 Bacteroidales bacterium
ACCTTCATTTTGTTTATTTAATAAATAAATTTAGCAATTAAAACTTAAGCCTCAAAGAATTTTTTTCTTTTTAACAAATAAGTTAAATAGTTAAAAGCTTATAAACCATAACAAAACCGCTTAGCTGATTGTTTAAAAAAAGGGAGGCAAAAAATTCGCCTCCCTTTTAAAAGTTTTTCCAAAAAATACAGATCACCTATTTTGCATAGGCAACGGCCCGGGTTTCACGGATCACCGTAATTTTTATCTGTCCGGGATAGGTCATTTCGGTCTGAATCTTTTTACTCAGATCATAGGAAATCTGCTCTGCCTCCTTATCGGTGATCTTTTCACTTCCCACAATCACCCTAAGCTCCCGTCCGGCCTGAATGGCATAGGTTTTTACAACACCGGGATAAGAAAGGGCAAGTTCTTCAAGGTCGTTGAGCCTTTTAATATAGGACTCAACAACTTCTCTGCGGGCACCGGGACGTGCGCCTGAAATGGCATCACAAACCTGTATAATGGGAGATATCAGGCTGTCCATTTCCACTTCATCATGGTGGGATCCGATGGCGTTGCATATTTCGGGCTTTTCCTTGTAACGTTCGGCAAGCTTCATCCCGAGAATGGCATGGGGCAATTCCGGTTCATTATCCGGAACTTTACCGATATCATGGAGCAGGGCGGCCCGCTTGGCGGTTTTAGGATTCAGACCCAGCTCAGCAGCCATGGTGGCTGCCAGGTTGGCAACTTCACGGGAGTGCTGCAAGAGGTTCTGACCATATGAGGAACGGTATTTCATACGCCCGATCAACCGGATCAGCTCATGGTGCATGCCGTGAATTCCAAGGTCAATGGTGGTGCGCTTTCCGATCTCCATGATCTCCTGCTCGATCTGCTTCTGTATTTTGGCTACAACTTCTTCAATACGTGCAGGGTGAATTCGCCCGTCGGTTACCAGCTTGTGAAGCGAAAGCCGCGCAACTTCTCTCCTTACCGGATCAAAGCCGCTTAAGATTATCGCCTCAGGGGTATCATCAACAATGATCTCTACTCCTGTGGCTGCCTCCAATGCACGGATGTTCCTGCCTTCTCGCCCGATCACCCGACCCTTGATCTCATCATTGTCTATGGGAAATACGGATACTGAATTTTCAATGGCCACTTCGGTTGCTGTACGCTGAAGGGTTTGCACCACAAGCTTTTTTGCCTCCATGTTGGCCGACAACTTGGCCTCTTCCATAATTTCCTTAATGTAGGACTGGGCATCGGCCTGGGCTTCAGATTTCAGGGTTTCAACCAACTGAAGTTTGGCTTCCTGTGCAGACATTCCACTAATGGATTCCAGTTGCTCCAATTGCAATTTGTAGGATTTCTCAAGTTCTGCCTTCTTTTTGTCAACCACCTCAAGCTGGGTGGAAAGGTTTTGCTTGATCAGGTTCACCTCATTTTGCTTTCGCTGGATTTCCTCCATTTTCTGGGAAAAGGTGCTTTCTTTTTGCTTCAGGCGGCTCTCAGCCTGGTTTATGGCCTGGCTCTTTTCGGAAACAAATTTTTCATGTTCTGCTTTCAATTGCAGGAACTTTTCCTTTGCCTGAAGAATTTTCTCCTTTTTGATGACTTCTGCATCTGATACGGCTTCTTTCAAAATGCGCTGGCTTTTGCGAACAATGCCTTTGCGCATTACGGTGGCAGCAATCAGTATGCCCACACCCAATGAAACAGCCGCGATTACAATGATCGTTATGATATTATCCATTTTGCTTATACTTGATTTTATGTAGTTTATGATAAAAAAAAACCCGCATTTAATTCAAAGAGGTTTATAGAAACCCCAAAATACAGGATTAGGGGGTTAGAATTCCTCGAACGTCCACTGTCCCATAGGGACTACCCTGGCGAACCAGGGTAGTGAGGCCTGTTCTAAAAACTCCAAAACTTACCCTAAAGTTTAATAATGTTGAGTTTCAAAAACGTACATTGAATCAATGCGGGTTATATCGAAATATTTTTCAAAGAACGTTAGCTTTTTTCCAGAAGGTTTTCATCTAATAAACGGTCAATTCCAGCCAATTGTTGTTTCAGGTTTTCGTGATTCCGGGAAACTGTTTCCAGCCTGAGGCTTTCCACAGCAAACTGCAGGGTAACCATGGCCAGCAAATCCTGTTTGTCCCTGAAAGCAAAATTGCTGGCATACTCTTTCATTTTTTCTTCAATTAGCTTCCCCGATTCACGAAATAACTGCTCTTCTTCCTCACTGCTTACACTTAATCTGTAAGGCCTTTCTGCAATAATTACCGATATTAGCTGTTCCTTTTTCAAAGTTTATTGTAACTATCTGTTTAAAAGCGAATAACACTTTTCGATTTCCCGCAAAAGATCATTAACCTTTTGCCTGGCATTCAACGAATCATCTGCATCAAGCACTTTGGCAACTTTTACTTCTGTGAGCTGCCTGTCTAATTGCTTTAAGAGGGTTTGCTCTTCATTGAGCCGGGCCTGCAATTCCAGTTTTTCAGTTTCCAGCTGAAAAATCTTCTCTTTCAATTGCTTGTTACGTACCAGCAACTTTTTTACTTTGTTGCTTATCCCCTCAACAATCAGCGATAATTCGTCCATAATAATTTATGGCAATTTGTATTGCCACAAATGTATAATTTTTCAGTTAATTTAAGAATAATTTTTGATATTAAAAAACTTTTCAGACAACTTTTTACCCGGTAATAATTGTTTTTCGTGTTTTGTTTGCATTATTTAATCATAAAATGTAACTTGTAAAAAGTTAGTTTCCTCCCCCTCTTTTTTATTTTTTACCAGCTTCTATCTCATGAAAGAAAACTTTATTGTTTACCTTTGGAAGAACCGCCTTTTGCATCCCGGTAAACTTCAAACCACCAAAGGGGAAACGGTGGAAATTATTCATCCCGGACAGGAAAACCCGGATTCAGGACCCGATTTTTTTGCCGCAAGGATTCGTATTGACGGCACCCTTTGGGTTGGGAATGTGGAGATACATACCCGCTCCTCCCACTGGGAAAAGCATGGACATCAGAATGACCCTGCCTATGACAACACCATTTTGCATGTGGTTTATGAGCACGACCGGGAAATTTCCGCAGGGGCCCAGCAAAAGATTCCGGTAATGGAGGTAAAAGGGTGTTTTGACCAATACATCCTCGACAACTATCAAAACCTGCTGCTGTCCAAAACTTGGGTGCCTTGTGAAAACAACCTGGAAATGGTGGATACCTTTATTGTTCAAAACTGGCTCAACCGCCTGCTGGTAGAAAGGCTGGAAAGAAAATCCGGTGAAGTGGCGCACTTTTTCAGCTATTTTTCAAACGACTGGGAAAAAACTTTTTATTATTTGCTTGCGCGCAATTTTGGGTTTAAAGTCAATACCAGCCCCTTCGGGCTGCTTGCCCAGCATACCCCTTATCCCCTGCTGGCCAAGAATAAAAACAACTTAACCGCCATTGAGGCATTGCTTTTTGGACAGGCAGGCCTTTTAAACCAGCCTTTCAAAGATGTTTATCCCCGTGCCTTAAAGGATGAGTACCGATACCTTAAGAAAAAATATGAGCTCCAACCTTTAAAAAAAGAACTCTGGAAGTTTTCCAGGCTGCGGCCGGTAAACTTCCCCACCATACGCATTGCACAATTTGCCATGCTGGTGCATACCTCCGGCAGGCTTTTCCGGCGCATTATGCAGGCAATATCGCCGAATGAAATCATTGAACTTTTTCAAATCAAAGCTTCCCCCTATTGGGACAACCATTATGTTTTTGATAAACCCTCGGCAGGAAAGCCCAAAAATATTGGAATGGATGCCATTCAGAACATCATCATCAATACGGTTTCGCCTGTGATGTTTGTTTATGGGAAGGAGGCGGAAAAACCCATGGTAAGCGACAAGGCCCTCTCCCTGCTGCAGGAAGTGCCTCCCGAAAACAATGCAGTTACCAGAAAATGGAAAGCCCTTGGGGTAAAAGCCCAGAATGCGGCAGATACCCAGGCCCTGCTGGAATTAAAAAAATATTACTGTTCTCCCAAAAAGTGCCTGAAATGCGCCATAGGCCATGTGGTAATGAAAAGCAACACCATGGTTCAGGAGTGAACCTTTATGTCATGGGTGATTTTTATGGCCTTCTGAAGAGTGGCCGTTACCCCGCAATATTTTTCCTGTGAGAGGTTTACGGCTTTTTCAAGCTTGTCCTTCGGCAGGTCCTTTCCTTTAAAATGATAAGTAATATGCATGGAAAGGAAGTCTTTTGGGAAATCATCACGCATTTCCCCTTCCACTTCGATATGAAAATCATCTGGTTCTATGCGCATTTTTTTCAGCATACCCACTACGTCCATTCCGGTGCAACCAGCCAAAGCCACCAGCATAAGGGGTTTGGGTTTGGGGCCTGCACCTGTGCCTCCGTGGTCGGGGTCGGCATCAATGGTTATTTTAAATTTGTCAATCTGTGCCTCAAAAGACATTTGTTCCTGCCAGTTTAAACTGATGGAAGTTTTCATAAATGATGGTTTTTTATCAATATTATTAATTTGAAGGAAATGAAATTTTTACCCGGGTACCCCCTTCCGATAAAATATCCATACTCCCGTTTATCTGGTCTTTTACAAGAATTTCGGAAAGGGGCAGTCCGTTGGTTTGATATTTATGCATGTTAAAATTCTTTGGCAAACCTTTGCCGTTATCGGAGATTTCCACTTCACAAAAACCGTCAATATGACGGTAATCAACCTTTAGCAGAGCAGAATTGGCCCCTTTATGATTTTTCAGGAAATGATCCGAAAAGCCGTGGTTTAAAGCATTGCTTACCAGCTCATTCACAACAATACCCAAAGGGATGGCATAATCAATATCAAGGAAAACCTCCTCAGGCAGCTGCATTTCCACTTTTACCCTGCCCTGCCTTTTATAAAACAAGACCAGTTCATCCACCAGCTTTTTCAAAAACCCTGAAAAATCCACATCGGAATAATTGATGGACAAATACATGCTGTCATGGATCATCAAAATGGCCTGCACCCTTTGTGCGAGCTCCCGGAATTTGCGTGAAACCTTTGGAGAAAAATCATGGCCCTTATGGGTATTGATAAGGGAAATGATCATGTTCATGTTGTTTTTTACCCGATTGTGGATCTCGTTGATAAGAACTTCTTTTTCAGAAATATCCGACTTTATCTGTTCCTCCACCTGCAGGCGCTCGGTCATCTTGAGCTGCAATTCCTTATAGGATGCTGCCAGTTCCTCGTTTCGTTCCTTAACCCTGGCATCCAGCACTTCACTGATACTGCGTAACTTTTTTTCAATTTGCTGACGGATAACGATCTCGTTGCGCAGCTTTATTGCTTCCCGGTTGTCCTGCCCATATATCATTAATCCACGGGTATCATTGAAAGAGTCCTTCACCACGGCAAAAGAAAGGTTGGCAGGGATCATTTCCCCGTGAAAAGACCTGAGGTTAATTTCTGCCGGTCCTGAATAGCCATTTTTATAAGCCCATGAAATAAAGTTGTCGAGCTGGGCATCTTCAGCAAAAAGTTCCTTGACATTGCGGCCGATAATCCTGCTGGCTTTTGCCCTGAGTAATAGTTCCGTAAAGGTATTGGTTTTAAGCAAGCGGTTATCCAGGTCGCAAAAAAACAGGATCTGCTTGATCTCGCCAACCACTTTTTCGGCAGCCATGGACGGAGTAAGTGAAAAAAACCTCAGGCGAAGAATGCCATAGGCAAGGCCTCCCACCCAAATTATGGAGAAAATATGGCCCATACGGGGAATTACAGGGATGTGAAGGGCCGGTAATAATATGTCGCTGAAACTGGCAATGATCAGGAAAACCAATAAGGGATAAAAAATAAGGTTGAACTGAACGATCTCTCTTTGCAGCACCAGGTTTTTTCGCCAGCTGATCAAAATTACAAATGTTACAACCGTTGTCAGGGCAAGGTAAGTATAAAGTAAGATGTTCTGAATATCCCTGCCATGGGTAATCATATAATACCCACCCTGGTGGGTAATCAACTCCCTGGAACCCCCTGGATCAATAATTAAAAAGAACAGAATTACCAGTCCAAAAATAAAAAACCCCCTGAATAACCAGTTTTTACGGGTTGTGCTTTGGGGAATATTGGCCAGAAGGGTATTGAAACGAATAAGCAAGGCAGGGAAAAGACCCCAGCCTATAGCTGTAACATAGTACCAAAGCATAGCACTTTGATGATCTGAGGCGGTAAAGAAAAAAACGCTTCCTATTGACCATAAGCTAAAACACATAGCAAGCAGAAAAAACCACCGGTTCAGAGGGGATGTGGGGTTTTTAAAAAATACATACAGCCCTAACTCCAGGTAAAGCACAAAAACTGCTGCGGACAATATGGAAACCAGATTCATTTTTTAATATTTTGATCGCCAGGCAAAACCCAGCCCCTATCTTGAAAATTTTAAAATAACCAGTGTGCCAAAGGAATTTTTGGTCATTATTTTTCCTTTCAAATGCTGTTTTACAAGTATATCAATCAATTGCAAACCAGTTGACTGGGCTTTATTCCACACCACTCCATCAGGCAGCCCCACCCCATTGTCGCTGACAATCAATGTATATTCGTTTTGTTTGCGGTAAAACTCAACATTAATGGTGGAGAATGTCGGAAGGGAGGAGCTTCTGTCCCTTTCAGGAGGGAAGGCATACTTCAAAGAGTTGGTGATCAGCTCCGAAAAGATGATCCCGCATGGGATGGCCTGATCAATATCAAGGTATTCATCGGCCACATTAAGCCTGAAGATCACATTCTGTGGTCCCCGGAAATTGCGGTAAATCTCCCCTGTGGTTTTTTTCAGAAAACTGCTGAAGTTGATCCTGGTAAAATTGGGTGAAGAATAAAAATCCTCGTGAATGGCCGAAATGTTCCTGACCCTCTCGGCAATCTGCCGGAGTTTTTGTATGGCCTCATCAGTAATGTCTTTGTGGGTGGTCAACATGTTGATCAGGGATATGATCATTTGTATGTTGTTTTTAACCCGGTGGTGAATTTCCTTAACCAGCTCTGCTTTTTCTTCCAGGTCGGCTTTTATTTGTTTTTCGGCTCTTTTTCTTTCGGTAATTTCTGTTAACAGCCGCTCATTGGCCTGGGAAAGCTCTTCGGTTCGCTTTTCAACCATGGTTTCCAGCTCCCGCCTGATAAGCGAAAGGGTTTTTTCATTGCGCATCCGGTCAACCACTTCCGATTTCAGCTTGAGCTTCTGCCGGTAATCCACCCCGATCAGCACCAATCCAAGAAAGTTTTTAAAAGCATCATCAATGCGCACCAGCGACATCAGCACCGGAATAACATCCCCGTTTTTAGTGGTGAGGTCCATCCTGATTTCCGGGGTTTGAGAAACCTGGCCTGTCTGCCGGATGTATTGCTTTATCCTGCCAAAATCACTGAAAAGATTTTCCGGGTTCAGCCGGAGCAATTCATAACTGTTATACCTGAGATTTTCAAGACTGTAACGGTTGGCTGCATAGATCTCCCCATTCTGGTCGAGAAAGAAAATATATTCCCGGATTCGGTTGATGATCAGATTTGACATCACTTCACGGGAAAAAGTCATCGGCTGAAGCCTTACCAGACAAAAAAACAGGCCCACACCCAACGGCAAAGAATTAATATGTGCAAGAGATGGAATTGAGCTTTCTCCAAAATAAGGAAGGACAAGGTTGGTAATTGTGCTGAATAATACAAGCAAAGCAACTGAAACCAGCAGAATGTCAGCCTGTAGCTTCACCCGGTTTTGGTATGCAGTTCGCCTCCATTTGTACAAAATATATAAACTGAGAATACCGCTTAACTGAACATAAGCCGCAAAAAGATAAAACCAGATGGAACTACTATTTACATAAAAAAACCAGACATTGTTCTCCCGGTAAAAAATCTTAATGGTTTCCGGATCAAGGTTATACCGGATAATTGATAAAACAGAAGCCGGTATGAGCACAAAGTAGATCAGATTGAGAATGCCCCTGCTCCGGATATTGCCCATGAGGTAAAAAATTCCCACGGCAAAAGCGGGAAAACTGGCCCATCCAAAGGAGGCCACCTTGTCGATGAGGTAAATATTTGCCCTGGACTCACTTTCCTGAATAAGGAAGTAACCCAGGGAGAAAACGGCAAAAGCCAGGCAAAAGAAAATAAAAAGGGTTTTTACCCTGGATCTGGGCAGGGCAAAAAGTACGAAAAAAGCCGCCTGAAAATAAAGTAAAAAAACAACGAATGATAAAAAGGCAAAAACATTCATTTTTCAGTATTTTGATTAGCCCGGCAGCCCTGAAGCTTTGCCATATCAAATATCATATAATTTTTTGAGTTTAGGAAATAAAGAATGCCTATTAAGACCGGGGGTAAAAAAAAACTCCGGAAAAATGCTTCCCCGGAGTTAAATAATTTTTTTTTGCATGATTATTCCTGGTCGGTTAAAAACCTTTCGGCTTCAATGGCGGCCATACAGCCGGTTCCGGCAGCCGTAACTGCCTGACGGAAAACATGATCCTGAACGTCACCTGCTGCAAAAACCCCCTCAACGTTGGTTTGGGTTGAGTCGGGATGGGTTTTGATGTAACCATTGACGTCCATTTCCAACTGACCCTTAAAAATATCGGTGTTGGGCACATGCCCGATGGCCACAAAAAATCCCTGGATATCCAGCTTTTTCTCTTTTTTTGTCTTTACATTTTCAAGAATAACTCCATTTACAGTCTTGTCTCCAAAAACTTCTACAGGTACGTGGTCCCATATGATTTCAATGTTGGGGGCTTTCATAACCCGGTGCTGCATGGCCTTGGAAGCCCTGAGTTCATCGCGGCGATGCACCAGGTAAACTTTATTACAAAGCTTGGAAAGGTAGGAAGCCTCTTCGCAGGCGGTATCCCCTCCTCCAACTACAGCCACATCCTGCCCTTTGTAGAAAAAGCCGTCGCAGGTTGCACAAGCCGATACCCCAAAGCCGTTGAATTTTTTTTCCGATTCCAGCCCGAGCCATCTGGCCGAAGCTCCTGTGGCAATGATAAGGGTTTCGGCTTCCACCTCATTCTGTTCATCAATTTCAACCCTGAAAGGCCTTTTGGATAAATCAACCGCTGTGGCCAGTCCCCAGCGAATATCCGTGCCGAATCGCTCGGCCTGCTTCTGAAAATCTACCATCATCTCCGGCCCTTTTACCCCATCAGGATAACCCGGGTAATTTTCCACGTCGGTGGTAATAGTCAACTGACCACCAGGCTGAAGCCCCTGGTAAATCACCGGTTTCAAATCAGCCCTGGCTGCATAAATTGCGGCCGTGTATCCTGCAGGTCCGCTGCCCAGGATCAAACATTTGATCGTTTCCTTCTTTTCACTCATTTTAATTCGGTATTTATTTTGGTTGGTTTAAATTTTTGCAAAAGTAAAAAACAAAACTATATATCTATATTAATAATTGTTAAAACAATGAGCATGTTTTGGCCAAAAAATAAAAGTCCGGACCTCCTTACCTGGAAAGCAGGAACCCAACCTTTAGTGCGTTGAAAAGGTATGAGTCGTAACGGGTATCGGGTAACTCCAAACCATCCAGTGAGTTGAGCACAGTGTAACGATAACCAAGCTCATACCCGATTTTTATGCGGTTGCCCACAAGGCCCGACACTCCTATTCCAAAAGGTATGGCAGGTTGCATCTGGCTGTAACTGGCTTCAACTGCAACGCTGGTTCCGTCCTGATCGAACAAACTGGGATTGGTATAAAACAATGAAATCCCGCCAAAGGCGTAAATATCGAAAACGGTGGCCGTGCGCATGGGGATAAAGAATTCCATTTTGCCGGAAACTTCAAAAACATCATTTTCAAAACGGTAGGGGGATAAATCTTCTATTGCACCATCGGTATTTTCGCCTGTAAACCTGGCGTAATCAAGGCCCACATTAAGGCCAAACCAGTTGTTTACCCGGTACCTGCCGAAAATTCCTGCGGTAAAGTCAATGTTTTGAAACTGGTATTCGAGGTTGTCGCCAAAACCCATGGTTTTGGTGCCGGTAAGGTCGACAAAAGAGTGTGCTGTGCCAAAGCTTATGCCTATTTCCCGGGAGCCAACCCCATAGTAGTCTTCACGTAAGGAAGTACCCAGGGGCTCCTGCCGCTGGCCGGTGGTTGGAGGAGAACTGGCACTTCTTACCGGGCGGGAGCGCTCCTCACCGATCTCTCCGGGATCTACGCTACGGGTGTCGGGAGTTGATGTCCTTCTTTTGGGCTCATTGGAATGTGGCTCCGACCGGCTGGAAGCAGATGCCGGAGAACGGCGTTCACCAAACAACCAGCGAAACAGAAAAAACCTTCGGCGTTCTGACAGGGAAGCCGGATTATAGCTTTGCGAGCTGCTCAAGGCCAGGGTACCGGAATGAAACGAAGGCATAAACCCCTCGCTCAAAGCAGTTTCATCGGGCTGGCCAACAACAGCCTCCTGGCTGTAATCTGCAGCATTTGATAAAAAAGTAAAACAGGAAAAAATGGCCAGAAACAATATCCTCTTCATAATTAATAAATTTTGTATTCAATAGATTTTGCTAAAAAACAGAAAAAAATTCATGCAACCAAAAATTCTTTTGCAAAAGCAAAGATAAAAAAACAAATATTAAAATGTCTTTTATCTATGTTTATTTATTATAAAACGAAAAAAACCGGAAAAAATGCTTTCGAAAGCAAATTTTCCGGTTTTCTAAAAAAAAAGAAAAACAGAAGGATTCTATCTCCTTGGTCTGAGGAAGTAGCTGATGTTTATTGCATTAAAGTAAAAGCTGTCATTGCCCCGGCTATGCTGGGTAGAAACCCCTTCCAGGTGGTCGGTAAAGGTTTTGCGCCAGCCGATATTGTAACCTATCCTGAAGTCATTCTCAAAAGTATAATGTACCCCAAACCCCATGGGTATGGAAGGCTGGAAATGACTGAATGAAGGTTTCTCAAAGTCATCAGGATCGGGCACCCTTAAGTCCGGATCGTGATAAAACAGGGCCAGGCCAACATATCCGTAAATATCAAAAGGTACGTTAAGCATGTATTTGGGAAGGTAAACCTCACCCTTAAATGCCAGCTCATAAATCTGATTGTCGAAGCAAAAGCCCCGATTATGCCGTCCTGAGGTTTCCGGGGTAAGAGAATCGGCCCCGCTAAGTTCACCATAATTGAATTCCATTTTAAAAGCATACATTTCGGCAAAACGATAGCGGCCAAAAACACCGAAATTCAATCCGGTGGCATCCAGCTGTGTATCCAAAAGCGAAAAACGCGAATGATCTGCTGTGCCTCCAATATCGGTAAGTGCATGAGAAGTACCCATTGCAAACCCAACATCCCAGCCTATGTTACCATAAACCAGCTGATCGCGAAGGCTCGGGAAGGCTTGCCGGATGCCGGAGGTTGGGGGGTCAGAATAACGTGGCTGTCCAATGCTTTCTGGTAAGGCAAAAAACAAAATAAGCAGGCTAAGTATCCATATCTTTTTCATAGCACCAAATTTTTGTAAAAATATCGTTTTTCTTATTTCCCAATGGTCTCACTCCAACGGAGTTGACCTGATTTTTTTTATTGTTAAAATCTGTTTGCAAATTACAAAATTGCTAAAAATTGCTATAGTTTATATACCTAGTGGTTTTCACCCTTTTTTAACAGGTAAATTGATACGGAAAATGATTTATAAAGAATTCATTTTATGCCGGCAGCATATATATTCAAAAA
>SLRE01000057.1 GCA_007131125.1 Bacteroidales bacterium
GGATGACGGTGCCAGAAGCATCCGTGCACGAAGCAGACCGCTCGGTACTTGGGAAACACGAGATCAGGGCTCCCGGGTAGTCGACTGTCATGCAGTCGGTAGCGGAATCCGCGCGCATGGAGTGCCTCGCGCAGCGACAGTTCAGGCCTGGTATCCTTGTTCCGGATGCTAGCCATCATTCGCGACCGTGTCGTCTTGTCAACGATGTCGGGCATGGTTGTGGTTTGCTCGTTTCGATCCCACTCACGTGATCATGCAGGGAGGAAAGCTGGAGACATGGAGAAACCAGTTGCAGTGGTGGATCTTTTTTCGGGGCCCGGCGGGCTGGCAGAGGGGTTTGCAGGCTCGCGGGGACCTATCGGCAATAAGCGCTATCGGATAAGGGTCTCCATCGAGAAGGATTCGGCCGCCCATGGAACTCTGCTGCTCCGGTCCTTTCTACGCAAGTTCGGTGCTGAATTCCCTCCAGAATATTACGCGTTCCTCAACGGCGAACGGGCGGACGAACCCGACTGGCAATCCTTGTATCGCGACCAATGGCAGGAGGCCTTGGAAGAAGCGCAGTGCCTCGAATTGGGCAAGCCCGAGACGGCTGCGTTTCTAGAGAAGAGAATCCGGGATATCCGCGCGGAACATGGAAGCAGGACGGTCTTGATCGGTGGCCCTCCATGCCAGGCTTATTCAGTAGCCGGGAGGGGACGAAACGCCGGGATTGCCGGTTATGTGCCCCATGAAGACGAGCGACACTTCCTATATCAAGAGTATGTCAATGTTCTGGGAAATCTCGAGCCGGCTGCGTTCGTGATGGAAAACGTGAAGGGGATGCTTTCTTCGGCTGTGAAGGGCGACAGCATCTTCCTTCGGGTCATGGCTGATTTGCGCTCATCGGCGGGCCCTGATAGCTATCGCTTGTTCGCATTATCGCCCGGCTCGCATGCGGGATTGCCAGCATTGGTCCCGCAGCCCAGAGACTTCGTTGTGTGTTCCGAAGAACATGGAATCCCTCAGGCACGGCATAGGGTCATCATCATCGGTGTTCGCCGTGACGTGGCGGACAGGCTGCCAGCAGGTGCCCTACCGGCTCTGCAGAAACGCTTGCAGTTTGTGTCCGTCAGCGATGTCATCGGTGGCATGCCGCGGCAGAGGAGTCGCCTGAGTAGGGCAGACAGCGAGGCAGCGTGGTATGAAGTCGTACGTGATGCCGCCTGTCGTTTACGGGACCCTCTTCCCGGTGTAACCGAAGAGCACCAGCGAGCGTTCCGTGAGGTTATCGAGTCCGTTATCCGGAATGACAATCAAGATCCATTCACCGTTGGGCCAGCGAGTGGCGCGACAGAGCTGCCTTCCTCATGTCCCTCTGACCTCCGCGAATGGATATCTGACAGTATGGTGAGATGTCTCCCAAACAACGATACCCGCTCGCACATGCCCGCTGACTTGGCCAGATATCTCTTCGCGGCAAGCTTTGCTCTTGCTTGCGGGAGGTCACCAAAGGCTGGCGAGTTTCCGAAAACGCTGGAACCGAATCATCGAAGTTGGCAGACGGGAGCATACGCGGATCGCTTCCGTGTCCAACTGGAGGGACATCCTGCGCGGACGGTCACATGTCATATCTCCAAGGATGGCCACTATTACATTCATCCAGACCCGAGCCAGTGTCGGAGCCTGACCGTGAGGGAGGCTGCCCGTCTTCAGACGTTTCCCGATAACTATCTCTTCAAGGGTAACCGGGGCCAACAGTACGTTCAGGTGGGAAACGCGGTCCCACCATTTCTGGCCAGGCAGATAGCGGATGTGCTTTGGACCGTGCTCGAGGCCCTCGATATCGAGTCGACCGATTCGGGTCCTCTTCTGTTACCTCGAATTCGTGCGGTTAGTACCTGACCAGACAAAGATCATTGTTGCCTTGCATCGCACTGCCAAATGATGACCGCCCGGTTCGTGAAGTAACGGCGATTGGAGCATCGCCAAAATCTGAGGGCCACCGATAGAGCGGGGACGAGGAAGCTGTCCCGCGCGTTGCGAACGCCCATTGTATCTGCTCGCCACAGAATCATCGTGAGTCTGGCCCAGAGACCCATCTGTCTGCCGGAATCCAAATGCCGCGGTATCAGCATGTTGGAAGCGCGGTGCCCTTATCCCGTGCGGCAGATCGCCCACCGAGAAGCGGACACCGCTCTTAGAGCTACGTTCCTGTGAGGGGGCAGGCTGACTTGCTTTCGTGTGGGCCGCAAACCGACCGCGGTGTTGCGGCAGCTGGATGGCAAGGAGCGACCAACTCCGCATCTTAGCCCGAGCTGCTCGGCCAATGCTCCGGTAGTGGCTTGCAGTCAGTCTTCAGAGCGGGAACTACAGCGCCACGGGCTGATCGGCCTCGTAAACCAAATGGACCGGAATGTCCAAGAAGCGTTGGTGGACCAGCTCGTAAACTTGACTTCTATGACGAATGTGCATGTCGAATTCATCTGTTTGAAAGCTCTTGAAGCTTTAGCAATCCCTTTTGTCAAAACAAAGCCCGTTCCTCCAGCAAAATTGCGGCGTACCGAATTCTGACCACACCAGGCCCCGGTCCGCGCGCCTGGCCGTTCCATGCGCCGGGAGCTATTTGGTGTCGGTCGTGAGTGGGTGGACGGTGGCCAAAGGGAAACAGTCCGGGTGCGCTACGCGATCCCGCTCGATCACGCCTCGCGAAATGTGGTTCAGTTCCTCTGACTGCAGCACGCCTTGCCGGTCCCGGGCAACGAGGGCGAACGGGCGCAGGATTCCCTCGGGGTCTTCGAGCCCCTTCGGGCGGTAGACGAGGATGATGAAATGGGCCTCGGCAGTCCCACGTGGGACGCGCCGAAACGTCTCGGTCCCTGCCACGTAGCGCGCCGCGAGTGTCATCAGCAGCTCATTGCGGTTTCTACAGTCCTCGGGCGAGCGGGCTTGAGCCGCGTCGTCCTCGGCGAGCATCCCGGTCAGCGCGTTCATCGTCTCCTGCCAGGAAAACGCCCGCGTCGATTCCTCGATCTCGGCCA
>SLRE01000076.1 GCA_007131125.1 Bacteroidales bacterium
CCTGCCAAAAGGTTTACATGCGGGAAAAGGACGGGGAGAGGATGATTGAATTTTGAGCCAATATTTTATAATTAATTACCCGATAAAATAATGACCATGGAACGTTCGGGAAAAGATTATGTATTATTCAGCAGGGGAGGGCAATTTTTGCCCCAGGAAGAAATGCTGGAAATAAGAAAGCGTAAAAACCATCTGGTAATCGGTATTCCCCGTGAAACGGCCTACCAGGAATCCAGGGTAGCCCTGGCCCCCCAGGCAGTGTCGCTTCTGGTGCAAAACGGGCATAAAATCCTCATTGAATCCAAAGCAGGTGATTCTGCCTATTTTACCGATAAAGAATACAGTGAAGCAGGTGCCGATATTGTCCATTCTCCCGAAGAAGTTTTCAAAGCCAACATCATTCTTAAGGTTGCACCCCTTACCGATAAAGAGCTGGGGTACATCCGTCCGGGGCAGGTTGTTTTCTCTACCGTTGCCCTGCCCATGCAAAATGAAGATTATTTTAAAGCCCTTATAAAAAAGAAAGTCACAGCCTTTGCATTTGAATATATCAGGGATAAAACCAATGCCTTTCCCCTGGTGCGGAGCATGAGCGAGATTGCCGGCAACACTTCCATTCTGATTGCCTCTGAATACCTGAGTGATAAAAAATACGGGAAAGGACGCATGTTTGGTGGTTTTTCCGGGATTACCCCCACCGAAGTGGTTATTCTTGGGGCCGGCACCGTTGGTGAATATGCGGTGCGCGCAGCAATGGGCCTTGGTGCAATGGTCAAGGTTTTTGACAACTCCATTTATAAACTTCGCCGCTTACAAGGCTCTCTGAATGCCCCCATTTTTACCTCCATCATTCAACCCGTAGTACTCAGCAAAGCTCTGAGAACTGCTGATGTGGTAATTGGTGCTTTGCATTTTTCCAGGGGGCGAACCCCCATTGTGGTAACCGAAGAAATGGTAAGCCAGATGAAATTTGGAAGTGTTATCATCGATGTGAGCATTGATCAGGGCGGCTGCATTGAAACCAGTGAGGTAACCAACCATAACGATCCCGTATACAAAAAGTATGATGTGACCCACTATTGCGTGCCAAACATTGCCTCCAGGGTACCGCATACTGCATCCTATGCTTTCAGTAATTTCTTTGTTCCCGTATTTTTGGCTGTTGGAGAGGAAGGAGGCCTGGAAAACATGCTCAAGCGCGATCCAGGAGTAAGACAGGGTGCTTACCTGTTTAACGGGATTCTTACCAATCAGTATATCGGGGAGCGCTTCAACCTGCCTTACCAGGATATTGACCTGCTGATGGCTGCCTTTTAAACCCGGTTTTCAAAAAAAAACCAACCCGGTGATTACAGGGTTGGCAGGATATTTTGTGACTCGGCTGGGGTTCGAACCCAGGACCCCATCCTTAAAAGGGATGTGCTCTACCAGCTGAGCTACCGAGTCCTGATTGATTATTTAACGGGGAAAAATTAGGGAAAAAAGTGACTCGGCTGGGGTTCGAACCCAGGACCCCATCCTTAAAAGGGATGTGCTCTACCAGCTGAGCTACCGAGTCATTTATTATTGTACAGGATTTGATAAGAGCGAAAAATACCCTGTTTTTTTGAGAGTGCAAAGGTAGCTTCTAATCCGAAAAAAGCAAAGTTTTTTGAGATTAAATTTTTTCCTGCAGTCCCATTGGGGGCTCTGCCGCGCTTGCCAGGCAGGCTAATCGATTACTTCATGCCGCTCAAAAACAGCGTTTTCGTCGAACAATTTGCGGTATGTTACCAGTGTAAAAGCTTTTTTTGAGCCAATGTGCTCAATGATTTTGATCATTTTGGGGTTGAAATCGCCTATCCAGGTTATGTAAAGGTCTTTATAGAATTTCTTTTTTTCCACAATGTTTTTCAGGCTCATAATCAGGGCACTTTCCAGACCCCGGTTGCGGTACTGGGGAACAATACCAAAAACCAGCCCGTAAATGGTGCGGCACTTCCCCCTCCAGCGGTGGTAAAGGAATTTGAGTTTTCCCGGGAGATTAAGTTTGCCGTTCACGTACCGAAACAGCTGGTTCAGTTCAGGAAGGCTCACGAAAAATGCCACCGGCTGTTTGTTATGGTATCCGAAAATTACCAGCTCTTCATCCAGAACCTGCTTCATGTCGTGAAAAGTTTTCAGGGCCTGCTCCCTGCTTATGGGTTTAAAATGCTTGTGAGAGTCGCTCCAGGCCTGGTTGTAAATGGTCATGAAGTCTTCCGCATACTTGTTGATGTTTTTGAGCTTCATATGCTCGAAGTGGTATCCCTGGGTGCTGATAAGCCTTTCATATTTCTTTTCAAGGATAGGCGGGAGCTTGGCGTCCGTATTAATCCGGTAAATGTACTGGTTGTAAAAGTTTTTAAACCCGTAGGCTTCAAAAAGTTCTTTGTAATACAGGGGATTGTAATTCATCAGGTATGGCGGATGTTTTTCCTGTCCTTCAACCATTAAACCCCAGAATCTTTCTTTTTCTCCGAAATTGATGGGCCCGTCCATGGCCTCCATCCCCCTTTCCGACAGCCACTCCCTGCAGCGGTCAAAAAGCATGAAAGCGACATCACGGTTATTGATGCACTCAAAAAAACCCATGCCCCCGGTGGGCTGCTTAAAGGTATAAGCCAGTTTCTCAATAACAAAGGCAGCAACCCGTCCAATCAGCTTTCCCTGCTCATCCTTTAAAACCCATCGGATGGCTTCCCCGCTCCCGAACTGCGGGTTTTCTGAAGGGTCAAATACCGCCTCAATGTCCTTTTCCAGGTGAGGTATCCAGTTTTTGTCTCCTTTGTAAATTATATGGGGCACCTGCAGAAACTCCTTGGCATCCTCCCGGGTTTTGACTTCTTTTAGTTGCATATTTTGGGTATTGGTTAATGCAAATGTAAATATTCCTTAACCTCTTCTGAAGGTTTTTTTAATACCGATACCGGAACGGTAAAAAAAATCTCCGTAGGTTTGTGTTAAAATTAATACCGCATGCAGGA
>SLRE01000082.1 GCA_007131125.1 Bacteroidales bacterium
ACATCGGCTTCGGCAAACAGGGTGATGTGTACCGAAGTGTCTTCCGACATGACCATATGTTCGGCGATCAGTTTACGCATGCGGTCCATTTCGATGATCTCATCTCCACTGCCTGCAGTAACTTCAACCTTTTTGACTTCTTTGGCTGCTTTTGGAGGTTGTTTCTGGTCTTTTTCTGCAGCTGCAGGTTTTCCTTCCTTGCGCTGCTCAAGGTACTCCATCAGGTCATTTTTGGTCAGGCGGTTGTTTTTTCCGCTGCCCTGAATATTTTCGAGCTCCTGCATGGAGATGTTTTCTTCTTTGGCAATGCTTCTTACCAGGGGTGAGAAAAACCTTCCGCTGCTGTCGTGGGTGGCGGATTTTTTGGCCTCATCGGTTTCGGGCTGTTGCTCCTCCTTTTGTGCGGCGGCAGCAGCAGTTGCAGCGGCCTGGGCCTTTTCAGGGGTTTTCTCTTTTTCCTTTTTTTCGGGTTGGTCTTTTTCTTTCTCAGCCTGGCTGTCTTCTTCTCCTTCTCCACCGGTTTCTATGATGGCGATGGTGACATCCACTTCCACCACATCTCCTTCATTGAATAATTGCTCTTTGAGGGTGCCTTCCACAGGACTTGGTATTTCCGAGTCCACTTTGTCGGTGGCAATTTCCAAAATCGCATCATCCAGTTCAATGGAATCTCCGGGCTGTTTCAGCCATTTGGTAATGGTGGCTTCCGTAATGCTTTCGCCCAGTTTGGGCATTTTCAGTTCAAACTTTGCCATTTATTAAGGTTTGTTTTGGATGGTTATTTTTAAAACAGGTTTTGCTTCAGTACGTTATGTTATGCCATTTTGCAAATAAGCGAATAAAATATCATGCAATAAAGCATGTTCTGCCAAAGAAACAACAAAAAGTAAAAAAGGTTTGACCGCGCCCCAATGCTTACCTTCTGCCCAGGTTTCGGTAGCCCTTGAAAAATATCCTGAGGTCGTTTTCAATTTTAAACTCCTTGGCATAGAGGTGGTTTAGGTTTTTAAGGGTGGAGAGTTCAAAATTGCGGTTCCTGAAAGCGTCGGCAGGATGCAGCACCGATTTTTTCAGGGCGGGGAGTTTTTGAATGGATGAATTGTTGTGGTAACCCACCCATGATTTTTTGTTGAAAATCACCCCGAACAGGTTTTTGATAAAACCTCCTGGCTTTTTCACCAGGAAAAGATGTATGGGCAGGGTAAGCAGCAAACCCATTGCCATGGTCAGGTCAAAAAGTCGTTTGTTGCGTTTGTTGGCAGGTTTGTTTACCGCATTGATGTTGATGGTAAAAAGGTCGCCGAAAGTATCAATGCTGTTGCTGCCAATGATGTAAAGACTTTCCGGGGGAGCAATTTTAAAATTTACCGGGTGGTGTTTTAGCTCCGACATGCGGTCGATGATGGCCTGGGATGTCATCTCTCCTGCACAAAAAATTACCTCATTGATTTTATAAACTTCAATGATTTCATTTACCTGCTTGATATTTCCGATATATCCCTCATTGTTTTCCGGGGGCTTATCTTGTTTTATGGAAACCAGGCCGATAAAAGCGGTACTTCCTGCCTGCCTGAGCATTTGGGCAATCCGTGCAGCTTCTTTGCCATCTCCGGCAATAAGCACCCTTTTGTTTTGCTCGAGGGGGTCAAGGGATTTATTTTTTAGGAAGGCATAGACTGTCCTGGAGAGCAGCATGGAAAAAAGCGCCCACACGCTGCCTAACAGGATAAGTGCCCTTGAGAAGCGCAGGCTCGAAGGCAGAAGGGCATACACCACCAGGATGGCTACCGTGCCAAGTCCTATACCCCTTACAATGCGGAATGGTTTCAGGGGAGGGTCGTATCCACCGTTTACGTAAACAGAAAACAACCAGAACACAATATAGCCGGGCACCATGATGTAAATAAACTCCGGTGGGTATATATGGGAGTCGACCATGAATATCTGGTACTGCCAGTAATTTTGCAGGTAATAAAAACCTGCGAAAATAATCGCAGCATCCAGCAAAGGCCAGAATCCCCTTTTGAAAAACCGGCTTACAATGGCCAGTGAGGCCCGGAAGTATACGGCCAGGTTGATAAAAAAGGAAAACAGCCGGGCATTGCTCTGCGTAAAATGTTTCCGGGCGAAAATTATCATGGCATTGTAAAACACAAACACGTAGTTGATGCTGCTCTTTTTTGTGCTTTCGCCCTTATAGTGAATGATGCGGGTACCCGGATAGTAATAATTTTTATATCCTGCCCGGGTGATGCGGTAAGACAGGTCAATGTCTTCTCCGTACATGAAAAAATCCTCATCAAGGTATCCGGTTTTTTCCAGTGCTTCGCGGCGCAGCAGCATAAAAGCCCCTGAAAGCACCTCAACCTGATGTACCTGATCATTGTCAAGGTAACCCAAATGGTATTTTCCAAAAATCCTTGATCTGGGGAACAGTTTCGAAAGTCCGAAAATCTTATAAAACGCCACCGAAGGGGTGGGAAGTCCTCTTTTTGATTCGGGAAGGAACCTTCCCTGTCCGTCAAGCATTTTAACTCCCAGCCCGCCTGCCTCGGGATGCTCATTCATAAAGCTCACCACCTTGGGCAGGGTATCGTCTTCCACAACGGTATCGGGATTTAGCAGCAGCACATACCTGCCTTTTGAGGCTTTGATGGCCTGGTTGTTGGCCTTGCTGAACCCCTGGTTTTCCTGGTTGGCAATAAGGTTTACCTGCGGAAATTTTTTCCTGACCATTTCTACCGACCCATCCACCGAATTATTGTCAACAACGAATACTTCCATTTTCAGGCCTTCACCTGATTTAAAAACAGATTTGAGGCATTGCTCAAGGAAGTACTGTACGTTGTAGTTGACAATAACGACCGAAAGATCCATATCCGTTTATTTGGTTAAGGAGTTTTCGTAAGGAGTGCGGTTAATTATCGACCTTCCCAGGGTTACTTCATCGGCGTATTCCAGGTCGTCGCCAATGGCAATACCCCTGGCAATAACCGATATGCCCACCTGAAAAGGTTTCAGTTTTTTGAAAAGGTAAAAGTTGGTGGTATCTCCCTCCATGGTAGTGCTCAGGGCCAAAATCACTTCTTTTATGGTTTCCCTGTTTTTTTCAACCCTTTGCTGCAGGGAATCAATGGACAGGTCGCCCGGGCCAATGCCATCCATGGGGCTGATAATGCCACCAAGCACATGATACAGCCCGTGAAACTGTCCCGTGTTTTCAATGGCAATAACATCGCGGATATCTTCCACAACACAAATGGTGGTGTTGTCCCTTCTTGGCGAGCGGCAAATCTCGCAGAGGGGCTGGTCGGAAATATTGTGGCACTGGCTGCAGTAAATAACTTCCTGTCGCAAACGGGAAATGGTTTCGGAAAAGCGGTTAACGGTTTCGGGCTCCTGCCGCAACAGGTGCAGCACCAGCCTCAGGGCCGTTTTTTTTCCTATTCCCGGGAGCCTGGAAAATTCCTCCACGGCAGCCTGCAATAACCTGGATGAAAAAGTTTCCAAATTGCTGGTATTGGTTTAAATCAGAGGCAAAGTTAATAATAAAAAGGTGGGTATTAAAAGGTTTTTTGGAAGGGTTGTGAAAGCAGGCGCAGATTTCAGGATTTGGTTGCTGTTATCTCCTTACAGGAAGAAAAGACAACAATCTTTATTTGCACACTGCCCTGTTTTTTCTGTTTCATCCCGCTTATTCCCTTTTGAAACTTCCACTACCGGTCAGCCGGTTTGTCTTTTGGTAATAGGGTTAATTATTGCAGCCATAATATTGGCAAGGTCAGTTTAACGGGAAATCACTTGATGCATTAAAATCTTTGCCTATTTTTGCCAATAATTTACGGGAAAAAATTTCGTTCAAAATTCGTATATGACTCCCACGCTGATACTGGTTTCGTTTTTAATTTATACTTCCCTGGTTTTCCTTATTTCAAGATTTACCCTGAGAAAAGCCAACAACGAATCCTATTTCAGGGGCAACCGGAATTCACCCTGGTTTGTGGTGGCTTATGGTATGATAGGGGCTTCTTTGTCGGGAGTCACCTTTATGTCGGTGCCCGGCCTGGTTTATGCAGAGCAGTTTTCCTATATGGTGCTGGTGATGGGCTATGTGGGGGGTTATGCAATCATTGCAGGGGTTTTGCTTCCACTTTATTACCGGATGAATCTTACATCCATTTACACTTACCTTGAAAAGCGATTCGGGTTTTCTTCCTATAAAACCGGCTCACTGTATTTTATAGTTTCCCGCCTTATCGGGTCTTCTTTCAGGATGTTTCTGGTAGTGAATGTTTTGCAGTTGTTTGTATTTGACTCCTGGGGCATTCCTTTCTGGGTTACGGTTTCCCTTTTTATGATCCTCATTCTTTTGTATTCATTTAAGGGAGGGATCAAAACCATTGTATGGACCGATACCCTGCAAACCACATTCATGATCACTGCGGTGATCATTACCATTTTTATTGTATCAAAAGAAATGAACCTTGGGCTGGGCGAGTTGCTGACCGCAGCCAGGGGTGAGGGATATACACGATTGTTTGTGACAGACATCAATGATCCCCGTTTCTTTTTGAAGCAGTTTTTTGCCGGCATGTTCATTACCATTGTTATGACGGGTCTGGATCAGGACATGATGCAGAAAAACCTGAGCTGCCGCAACCTTGGTGATGCCCAGAAAAATGTCCTGACCTTTGGGGCCATTTTGATACCGGTGAACCTTTTGTTTTTGTTTCTGGGAGCAGTTCTTTGGCTTTATGCCGGAGAAGTAGGAATAGAAATCGTACAGACTTCGGACGAGTTATTTCCTTCGGCGGCTCTTGAGCACCTTGGAGTTCTGGCCGGGCTTACCTTTTTTCTGGGTCTGGTTTCGGCAGCTTATTCCAGTGCCGACGGCACCTTAACGGCACTTACCACTACATTTTGTATTGATTTTCTTGGGTTAAAGCGCAAACCCGGAATTTCAGAGGGCAGGATTCGCCGGATACGTTACCAGGTGCATATTGGCTTTGCACTGCTGATGATGATGGTGATCATATCCTATGGCTTCATTAATGATGAGGCGATTATCAGTAATCTTTTCACCATTGCAGGATATACATACGGCCCGCTGCTGGGTCTCTACTTTTTTGGGTTGTATACCAAATGGCAGGTTTTCGACCGGTGGGTACCTTTGGTAGCGGTCATGTCTCCCGTTTTGAGTTACCTGCTCAGCGTGAATTCCCAGCGCCTGCTGTGGGGTTATGTGTTTGGTTTTGAAATTCTTATTGTCAACGGATTGATCACTTTCCTTGGTCTTATGCTGCTGATCAGAAGAAAGCCCGTTAATGGCTGAGAGGAAATACGATAATCCCCTTTTGCATTTTTTCCAGGATTTTTTCTTTTTTATTTCTTTTTTATTATTTGATTTACAGGTTGCTATAAAAAAAGAACCACCCTGACAATGCCATAAAATGAAATAAATCACGTAATAATTTTGACAAAATACGTTTGATTTTCGTTAATTTTTTTTAGCTTTATCGCTTAATTCCACAAACCAAACCACAAGCTATGTTTCGGATCAGAAAAGTCGCGGACGATCTTTTCCCGATGAATAAAAGTGCTGTAAAGCAGGTGAAAGAAATACTCCGCAATCAAACGCCAACTCTTTCAGAAAATCGAATTGAAGAAATTTCCCAGAAACTTCACGATCCCGTGAGGCGAAAATACCGCAGTATCCTCTTTATTGCCGAGAACCTGAAAGGCAGGGTAAAAGGTTTTGCCTTGCTGGAGCATTTTTCGGATAAGAATTTTTGCTTTCTGGAGTATATTGCAACAAAAAAGGAAGAGCTTCCCAGGGGGATAGGCAGTGCCTTGTACGATCGTTGCCGCGAAGAAGCCATTCTGCTCAGGGTGCATGGAATTTATTTTGAAAGCCTGGCAGATGATCCGGAGATTTGCAAAAACAAGGAGCTGTTGCTGCAAAATGCGGCCCGCTTAAAGTTCTGGGAAAAGTTTGGTGCAAGACCGGTGATGAACACCCTTTATGAATCCCCTTTAGATGAGAGTGATAAAAGCTGCCCCCCTTATCTTGTGATCGACAACCTCGACCAGGAGGAGCTTCCGACGGCAGAAAGGCTAAAGGTTATTGTTGATACGATTTTGCGGAGAAAATACCCGGAGGACTGCCCTGAAGAATACATTGAAAAGGTTGTCAACTCCATTACCGACGACCCGGTTCAACTGAGGCCTTATAAGTATTACCGCAGCCGGGCGCGCTATGGTCCTTTCCTGCCTCCTGACAAGAAAAAACCTTTTGCTTTGATTTATAACGACAGCCATGCCATTCACCACATTCGCGAAAAGGGATACGTTGAGGCTCCGGTAAGGATCAAGACATTGCTGAAAAGTTTTCAGGGTTCCGATATGTTTAAAAAAGTGCCTTCCCTCTCTTTCCCTGAAAAATATATCCGGCAGGTGCACTCTCCCGATCTTGTGGACTATCTGAAAGCAGCCTGTGAGTCGGTGGTAAATGGCAATCCGGTATATCCTTATGTTTTTCCCATACGCAATCCGGAAAAAAAGCCCAAAGATCTGAGTGTTCTGGCAGGTTATTATTGCATGGATACTTTTACCCCCATTCATGAGAATGTATGGAATGCCTCACGCAGTGCAGTGAATTGCGCTCTGACCGGTGCCGAACAACTGCTGGCCGGAGATTCCCTTGCCTATGCCCTGGTGCGACCCCCCGGACATCATGCCGAAACCAATGTTTACGGCGGGTTCTGCTATTTAAATTCAGCTTCTATCGGTGCGCACTACCTGAGCCAATATGCAAGGGTGGCCCTGCTGGATATTGACTACCACCATGGCAATGGAAACCAGGAGATCTTTTACAAAAGAAAGGATGTATTGACGGTTAGCCTGCATGCGGATCCCACCATTACTTACCCATATTTTTGCGGCTATCGTAACGAAAGGGGAGAAGGAGAAGGCGAAGGTTATAACCTGAATATTCCTTTGGATGAGGATACCACCCCGGCCCAATACCGCATGGAGCTTTCAGAAGCATTGAAAACAATCGGCAAGTTTAAGCCGGGATACCTGGTGGTTTCTTTTGGCCTGGATACGGGAAAAGGTGATCCCACCGGATCTTTTTCCTTTACTTCCAAAGATTTTGAGAAAGTAGGCCGCATGATCGGCAGCCTGGGGGTGCCAATACTCGTGGTTCAGGAAGGAGGATACACCACCCGGGCCATGGGGCTCAATGCTTTTAACTTTATGAAAGGCTTGTACGAAACGGTCTGGAAGTGGTAAGCTTTTTATTGTCCCGTAAGCCGTTCCATTAAATCCGGATCCATGATCCTTCCCACCGGGTAAACGTTGTGTTTTTGATCCACATAGGGGGTTTGTTCATAAAACCAGTTCAGGATCGCCCTTGGGTTGGATGCAAAATCCGCATCCTGCTGTAATTTAATTTCCAGCCTTTTTTCCAGGGAAGGGTCTTCTTTTATCATTTCCCTTGCCATTTCTTCCATTACATAGCTTTCAAAATACTCGGTACGTTGAAAAACGGAATTGAAAAATCCCCAGTAAGCAAATGAGGAAGGAGCTTGTGGCTCCAAGGCATGGGCAATGATCCTGGCAGATTCCTGATTCATGGGGATGAGGGCCGAGCCGGCAGGAAAGTTCCGGGTTTCCTGTACCGGAACAGTTTGAAAGGAGGCAGTTTGTCTTCCTTCATTCACGGATTGCGAAAGAGAAACATCCTCAAACCGGTAGGATTCCACCTGAAGCCGGACGTCCTCCTCCAGCCTGTGCATTATAATGCCGTGCAAAGCCAGGGTTTCAATTGCCTCCGTCCATTGCACCGGAATAATGTATGCTTCAGGAAGCATAACCTGGGCTGTTACCTCCTGTTTTTTAAACCAGGGTATTTCGTAGGTAATGGGTTTGTCACTATCATAAATAAACCAGTCGCCACCGCTCAGGCTGCTTTCTTTAATCCGGTATTCCACGCCTTTGAAATCGACCATTACGCTATCATCGGTTGCTTCAAAGTCAAGTGGGAATGGCAAGGAGCGAAACATTGTGGAAGCGGTTTTTTCGTCTGCTGCAGCAACCAGGGTTTTCAGGCTGTAGTTTTCCCTGTTGAGGAACTCCATGGTATGCACTAGGGTCAGGTAAGTGGATTCCACTCTTTTATGGTAAGGTTTAAGCATATGTGTTTCCAGCAGCAGGCCAGGGCGGTTGCGCTGGGTGGCATATCCTGTTGACAGGGCCGGAGGGGCAACCCTTGTCTGCAATCCGCTGCGGGGGTCGTGCCACCTGCGGTAGGTAACATAGGAGAACACCGGATACCCATCTTCCTTCATCCGCTTTTCCCAGAAAGGCAAAAACTCATTTTCGCACCAGTCTGAAAGGTTTTCTTCCATGTTGCCGAATATCTCAAGCATGTAGGTCATGGTATATTGGTAATCGGCCCCGTTGGTGGAGTGGGTGTCGATAAAGAAATCCGGCTGCCAGTGATCCCACAGCTGAATGAAGTGCTGCATTTCTTTGGTGTCGGCTTTCAGGAAGTCGCGATTCAGGTTAAGATTTATGGCATTGGTGCGCCACCCCATTTTTTCCGGACCGTTTTGGTTGATGCGGTTGTAAGGCCCGAATCGTTCGTGGCCGTCCACATTAAAAATGGGAATAAACAGCAGGGTGACATTTTCCAGCAGGTCTTCGTGTTCGCCATGAATAACTATGTCGCGAAGGAGTTCGAGCCCTGCATCTTTGCCTACCGGCTCGCCGGGATGTATGGCCGCCATTACCATCAACACTACTTTCCCGGCTTCATGGGCTGCCTCCGGGGTAAAATGCCCGTCCTTGTCAAGGATGAGCAGGGGAAGGTCCCGAAGCTGATGACTTTGGCCAAAACTTGTGTAATGCAGCATGGGGCTGGCGTCGGCAAGGCGTTTGCTGAAGGCAATGGTTTCATCATACCTGGGAGTGCTGTTTTTGTTGTGGGCTTCATACCAGGTTTGCCAGTTGTCGGATGCCACTGAAGAACAAAAGAAAAAAACCAGGAATATGGTCGTGGAATGCAGGATATTTTTCAGCATGGTTTAAAACAAAGAGGATACATAAATTTTTTCATCACAAAATTAGATTTTCCTCCCGAAAAGAAAAATTTACAAATCCGGCTTGACTTTGAACGGGGACAATTTTTTTATTTCCGGATAAAACAACTGCCATTTATTAAAAAATTAAGAGGATAATTTCTGTGCAGAAAAAATAATGCACCAAAGGCGATTTTATTGACTGAAAAGGTTTTTAAGTTAAATGGGTTTTTCGTAAATTTATCCCTGCAAACACTTTGTTGGTATTATTAATTTTAAAAACCATCACCATGGAAGACCGTTTAGTTACCCTTGCCACAGACCATTATACCAATGCCGAGATATTGAAAGCCAGGCTTGAGGGGGCTGGAATAGAATGTTACCTGAAGCATGTAAACCTAATACAGGGTGCTGCCTCCGAAGGGGTGCAGATCCAGATCAGGGAATCGGATGTGGAAAAGGCGCTGAGGCTGATGTCGGAGTGGAAACTGGCCCGGCAGGAAGCCGAGAAAAAGGATATCAAATCCATTCGCCGTATTCTGGTTCCGGTAGACTTCTCGCAGTATTCAAAAAATGCCTGTCATTATGCGCTCAACCTTGCCCATAAGCTGAAAGCCGACATCAAAATACTGCATGTTTATTATGCCCCAATTGTAGATTTGGTTCCCATTACCGATGCCTACAGCATACAGGTTGATATGGACATCAACCTCAGGGAGATGGAGAGCAATGCCCGGAAAAACCTGGTGGATTTTGTGAATGATTTTCGAAAAACCGCCCAGGAAAAAGGATTCAACGACATTAAAATCGGATATTCCCTGCGGGAAGGCATTGTAGAGGATGAAATCACCCAGGTGGCCAAAGATTACAAACCCGGTATCATAATATTAGGCACCAGGGGCAAGGGCGAAAAGCAAAGCGATATCATTGGCAGCGTTGTTTATCGTGTGCTGGACAAAACCCGCCTCCCGGTGCTGGCAATCCCTGAAAACTCTATTTACGACCCGGAAAAAGAAGTGAAGAACATTGCCTATGCCACCGATTTTGACGATTCCGATTTCAAGGCAATCCGCAGGCTGATGTCTATTGTTTCGGCCTTTAACGTCAAGATTCATTGCATCCACCTTTCCAAAGATTCGCGCAAAACATGGGACGAGGTAAAGATGAATTCCCTGAAAGATTACTTTAAAAAAGTGAATAAGGATGTTAAGGTTGAATGCAACTTGCTGGAAGGGGAGGATACTTTAAAGGAAGTGGAAAAGTTTGTTGAGGTGAATAAAATCGATCTTTTTGCGCTTTCCAATAAAAAGCGGGGACTTCTGGCCAGGCTTTTCAATCCGGGATTAACGAAAAAACTGATCTATCACAGCACCATCCCGCTTTTGATTTTCAGGATCTGATAACAGGATTTTAAATCATAAGATGTTCTTTTACAGGTAAATACATACGGGAAAACAACAGTTTGTTTTCCCGTTTTTTTATTAACGGACTTCCCGAACAAACCCCGCTCATAGAATGTTTCATTAATAATTTGTAAAGCTGCTTTTCGTTTTTATGTAGGCAAGTTTATGAAAATTGTTTTAAAAACATTGATCCGCAGAAATTTTGAAACTGTTGTAAACGGTTTCAACAGGGACCTGTTTACCTACCTTTTGCCTCCTTCCCTGATTGCAAAACTGGTACGCTATGACGGACAGCAGCGGGGCGATTTCATCCACTTGCGGTTTCGCCTTCCCTTTATTAACGATTGGAAGGTGGTTATCAAAGATGTTCAGCATACCGATAAAGAATACCGTTTTGTGGACCGCGGACTGAAAATGCCTTTTGGATTGATATACTGGCAGCATGTGCACAGGGTGGTATCCCTGGGCAAGGACCGTTGTGTGATTGTTGACGAAATGGAATATGAATCATCCTGGATATTGCAGGATCTGATCAATTACGTTTTGCTTTACCTGGCATTTTTTCCAAGAAAATTCCTTTACAAAAAATATTTTGAAAAAGATCAGGCGGGAAAACCTATCCGTAATATGGTGTAATTTTTTTATCAGGATAACTCTGAAAACATGGAAATGTGGATGCTTTGGTTGAACGGTTTATGGGTGATCATGATTATGATGACCGCCCTGTGGGTGGCAAGTGTGTGGCTAAAGGATGCCAGCATTGTGGACCCTTTCTGGGGGATGGGGTTTGTGGTCCTTGCGGGTTACTACTTTCACAAGGTCGGCATTCCTTCCCTTCAGCAGACACTTTTGCTGGTGATGACCGGGATCTGGGGTTTGAGGCTGTTTGTCCATCTTGCCATCAGGAATTTTGGAAAAGGTGAAGATTACCGTTACCGGCAATTTCGTGAAAACTATGGAAAGGACAGATACTGGTGGGTAAGTTTTTTCCAGGTTTTCCTGCTGCAGGGGGTGTTGCTCTGGCTTGTCAGCGCAACCATTTTTGGAGGCATGGCCGGAAATGCTGCCAACCAGTTGACTCCTTTATTTCTGGCAGGGGTGCTGGTATGGTTTACCGGATTTGTTTTTGAAGCAGGCGGTGATTACCAGCTCTATCGTTTCAAATCCAGACCCTCCAATAAAGGAAAG
>SLRE01000260.1 GCA_007131125.1 Bacteroidales bacterium
CGCCCCATCGCCAGCACGATGCGCGACAGGCCCAAGATCAGGTTCAACAGCACCCCGAGCAGCGCCGCCGTGGCCCCAAGCGCCAGCAGCCACGCCAACCAGGTCCCGCCGAGTTTCTCAGCTAGCAGCGGCAGCGGCGCCGCCTGTCTCGCCGCATCTGCCGCCTCAATCCGGCCGGCGTGCTGCACCAGCACCCACGTCACGAGCATGTAAACCAGGGCCGAAAGCCCCAGCGTGATCACCATCGCCCGGGGGATACTGCGGCGGGGCCCACGGATTTCCTCCCCCATCGTGGCGATGCGGCCGTAACCGGTATATGCCACGAAGATCAGCGCGGCCGCCTGAAGCACCACCATGAAGCCACCGCCACCTGCGCTCCCATCGCCGCTCCCCGCACCGCCACCACCTTCACCCCCGGGACGGGAAGCCGCCGCGGCCGGCTCGGTGACACTCAGCACCCCCCACCCCACCAGCAGCGACAGCGTCAGCAGTGTCAACCCCACGAGCACCGCGTTGGCGGCATTGCTTCGCCGAACCCCGGCCAGCACGAGCCCTGTCAGCAACGCCACCGTGACCAGGGCGATCACCACCAGCCATCGCGCCTGGCCTTCGGCCGTCACCATCCATGCCCCGGCGACTGCCAGCGCTGCGGTCGCCGCCGAGGCCGACTTGGCACAGAGAAAGAACCACCCGGCCATAAAGCCGAGCGAAGGTGTCAGCAGCCGGTAGCCGTACTCGTAGGTTCCACCGCTGACAGGGTGGTTCGCCGCGAGCTGAGCGCTGCTGAGCCCGTTGCACACGGCAAGCGCTGCTGCCGCGGCCACCGCCGCAAGCGCCCACGGGCCGGCCAGGGTCACCCCCATCCACAGGCTGACGAAGACGCCGCTGCCCAGAATTGCGCCCATGCCAAGCAGCACCGCCCCACCAACACCGATCTGGCGCTGAAGCTGCGGGTACGCTGGGGGCGAGGCTGATTCTTCGGATGTGACGCGTCCCATGATCGCCGATGATAGCACCGGCCATTGCAACGATTTGCTCGATCGAGCATCAGCCAGAGCACACGGGGGAGGGGTGGGATGGCCGCGTTGAGGCGACTACACTTGACGATGCACGTTGTTGTCCCGGCCTGTGGAGGTCCCGATGAGCAAGCTCCCCGCATCGCAGCATGATCGGACAACCGGCTGTGCCTTGATGGCGATGGCGATGGTTGCACTGCTGCTCTGCCCCACCGCCGCGGTGGAGGCTGACGAGCCCGATCCGTTCGGCCCGGCTGCCGTCGGTGATGCGATCGAGCAGGGCACACTCGATGAGCTTCGCATTCAGGCCGAGAAGGCCTTGCAGGACCACCTCGCCACCACCCCGCGCCAGCCGGAGCAGGCCGAGCAATTGATCCGTCTCGCCGCGGTGCGCCAGTTCGCCGGGCATTTCGGCCGAGCGGATTCGGGCGCTGCCTCGCTGACCGAGTCTCAACAGGCCACCCTGCGGTGGCTGGCAGATCAACCGCAGCTTTTCGACACGCTCGCGCTGGCCATGGAGCCGGAGAACGAGCCGGACGCCGTCCTTGATGTGATCGCCCGGCTTCGCGAGGCGGAAAGGGAGCAACTCGAACAGTTCGCTGAACTGACCATCGCCTTTGCCGTCGTCTGGGACAATCCACCGGACCTGCCACACGAACCCGAGGACCCGCTCAATCACGCCGTCGAGCTGTTCCAGTACTACCTCCGCAATCACGAGGGCATGCGTTATGACCTGCGGCGGATGCCGTGGGAGCTTTCGATCTACCTCGCAGCCGGACAGGCCTCGGTGCAGGAATATCGGTGGGTGCGGTCGCAACGTCGTTATGACCGCCGCCAGACGCAGGCCATGGGCGAGGTGTACTTCGATGTCCCTTATGATCAGGCCGGGCTCTATACCGGCGAGTGGCAAGGGCCGGATGGTCAGCCGTATACGCTTGCGAACCTGCGCAGTGCCGGCGGGGTGTGCAAGGATCAGGCATATTTCGCCGCGCACGTGAACCGCGCCTTCGGCATCCCGGCGGTGATCTGCGCCGGCCGCAGTGGGCGCGGCGTGGGCTACCACGCCTGGATCGGCTATTTGAAGCCGGATCGTGACGGCGCGGCGTGGGATTTCAGCACCGCGCGATACGCCGAGCATCAGTACTGGTCGGCGAGCGTGGACGACCCGCAGACCGGCCGGGAGATGAGCGATGGCGATGTCAGTGCCCGCGGCCGGCTGTTCGGTCTGCCGCTGCGCCAGCGCCTGCTGAGCACGGCCATCGTGCGTGTCAAGGACCTGCTCGAACCCGACCGACGTGCTGAGCTTCTCAAGCTTGCCATTGACACCTCTCCGGGCAACCTCGCCGCGTGGTGGGCCCTCGCCGACCATTACGGTGGCGAGGGTGCCGACATGCGCGAGGTCACCGAGATGCTCCGGGTCATCCGGGAGTTCACGCTCAACCGCTACGATGAGTTCGGTTTCGAGTTGTTCATCCGTACGATCCGGGGCCTGCCCACGCGGGTGCAGTTCCAGCTCGTGGCGAGCAATCACGACATGTTCCGCCGCCGGCCCGACCTTGCATCACGCTTGCAGATCGTGCAGGCGGCACTGATGGCCGAGCAGGGCAACGAACGCGGCGCGTTGTCACTGTGGACGCAGGTGGCACGCCGGAACGTGCAGGCCCCACCGGTGTTGCTCGAGGCAACCGACCGGATTGATGAGCTGCTTCGCGAGCAGGAGCAGGTTGACCGGCTGGCGGTCATTTACCGGACGATCTGGGAGCAGATGAACCCGCCCGATCCGAGCGGCTACGCGTGGACCACCCCCTGGTTCCTCGTCGGACAGCGCTACGCGCAGGCGCTTGAGGACACGGGCGACCGCGCCACCGCCCGCCGCATCCGTGACCGGCTGGATGAGCGGGACACCCGGGAAGGTGCGCAGGCGGAGGTGGACCGGATCGACGGATGATCTGCCAAGGAGTCCGTGCTCAGGGCGCCA
>SLRE01000023.1 GCA_007131125.1 Bacteroidales bacterium
AAAAAATCCATAACCTATGTAGGAAAGGAGGTTTACAACAAAATCGCTTACCGCGAAAATGCTGAAGGCGTGATGGTGGTGGCGGAAAAAACTCCTCCCTCCCTTGATGATTATATCCCTGATAAAAACCCCCTGATTCTGGTTTTGGAGGGATTGGAAAAACCAGGAAACATCGGGGCAATTTTGCGCACGGCAGATGCAGCTGCAGTGGATGCAGTACTTTTATGCAATCCGGTAACGGATATTTTCAACCCCAACACCATCAGGTCAAGCCTGGGATGTGTTTTTACCATGCCGGTTATAAGCTGCACCACAGCGCAAGCCATTTCCTGGCTCAAAAAAAACCAGGTAGAAATTTATGCAGCATCCGTACAGGCAAATGTTCTGTATTTTCAAGAAGATTTTAGGGGTTACACAGCCCTTGTTTTTGGTTCTGAAGACAAGGGACTTACCCCACAATGGACAGAATCGGCCAACCACCTGATAAAAATTCCGATGGGAGGACGCATTGACTCCTTAAATGTATCGGCTTCTGTGTCGATTATTGCTTTTGAAGCCGTTAAGCAAAGGGGAATAAAGCCAAGAAAAAAGTGATTATTGCTCTACCTTTCGGCGAACGGCCTCTTTTTTGAGCAAAAACAGCTCTCTTGAGGTTTGTCCGGCCACTGAGGTATTTTCTTCTGCCCTTCGGATAAGGTAAGGCACCACCGTTTTTACCGGCCCATAAGGCACATATTTGCACACATTAAAGCCTGAAGCTGCCAGGTTATAGCTGATGTGATCACTCATTCCAAGCAGCTGTGCAAAGGAAACATGGGGATGGTCCGCCCTGATATCACTTTTCTTCATGGTTTCTGCTGCCAGGGCACAACTGTTTTCGTTGTGGGTACCCACACAAACAGCCACATCCCTGATGTTTTCCAGGCAAAACAGGGTTGCTTCATCAAAACCCTGGTCGGTGGCAGGTTTATCAGGGTAAATCGGAGAAGGGAGCCCCAGCTTTTTTGCCCGGGCCCGTTCTTTTTCCATATAAGCCCCCCTTACCAGTTTAAATGCGGTAAAAATCCCTTTCTCCCGGGCACGCTTCACAAAATCCTTAAGATATTCAAGGCGGTCGTGGCGGTACATCTGCAGGGTGCCAAAAATCAAAGGCTTTTCCTTATTGTATTTAAATTTCATCTCCTCCACCATTTCATCCACAATCTGCTGAATCCAGCTTTCTTCTGCATCCACCATCACAGGAACACCGGTTTCTTTGGCTTTGGCACATATGGTTTCCACCCTTTGTTTAATTCTGTCAAATTCCTGTTGCTCTTTTTCCGACAATTCTTCATTGTTTTGAGCCTTCTCCAGCAGAGCAACACTTGCCAAGCCCGAAGGCTTGAATACAGCATAAGGTATGTGGGGGTTATTTTTGGCTTTTTCAATGGTGGCCAGAATCTGGTTTTTGGTATATTCAAAATCTTCCTCCGACTCCTTGCCCTCGGCAGAATAATCCAAAATGGTTTGAATTCCTGATTTCCCGAGTTTGCTGATGGTCTCATCACATTCGTCAATGGTTTCCCCCCCGCAGAAATGGTCAAATACGGTAGGCTTTATTGCCCACCTGACAGGGAGCTTCAGGAATAATGCCGCTTTAAGAGCATAAGATCCGGTTTTCACCAGGCCGGGATTTCCCACAAGGCGGAAAAGCCAGAGGGTCTTTTTCAACTCTTTTGAACTTTTGTCTTTAAAGGCTATTTCGGTATTATCAAAGGACATCATAATGTTAATATGCTGATTTTTTTTGCGTAAAAATAACAATTTCCTGCTTGAAAAAATTGGATGGTTTTAAAACAACGGCAAATTTATTTGGTATGCGGGAAGAAAATTCAGGAGTTTCCATAAATTTGTGAAAAACAGCCAGCCATGACCCAGGAATCAGGTTCACTCAGGCACCCGGTTTTTTACAGTGCCCGGGAACATCAGCAACTTCGTGATTTTCTTGCATACCATTTTGAAGCGGAATCCTCATTTTTTGTCCTCACCGACAGCAATACCCACCGGGATTGCCTCCCACTGCTGAGGGAAATGATTGAAAATCCCCTTAAAATCATTGAGGTTCCCGCCGGGGAAAAATACAAGAACCTGGAAAGCTGCCATTCCATCTGGAAAATCCTGACGGAAAAAATGGCTGACCGGCACTCCCTCCTGATAAACCTGGGAGGAGGTGTAGTTTGCGACATGGGGGGTTTTGCAGCTTCTGTCTACAAAAGGGGAATCCGCTTCCTCCACATTCCCACCACCCTTATGGCCATGGCCGATGCCGCCATTGGAGGGAAAACGGGCATAGACCTGGATGAGTTTAAAAACGTGATTGGCTCTTTCAGCCAGCCCATGGCGGTTTTTATCGACCCCGTTTTCCTGGAAACCCTGCCCCTGCGAGAAAGAAACAGTGGATTTGCCGAAATGTTAAAACATGGGCTAATCGCAGAAAGTGATTTTTTCGACCGCCTGACCAGCATCGGGCCTGAAGAAATAACGGAAGACCATATTCGTATTTCCGTGGAAATCAAGTCAGGAATAATCATTAAAGACCCTTTTGAGAAAAACATCAGGAAAATATTGAACTTTGGCCATACCATCGGCCATGCCCTTGAAAGCTACTCCCTCAAAAACGCAGAAAAACCCCTGCTTCACGGAGAGGCCGTTATGGCAGGGATGCTCACGGAAGCCATTCTTTCCGGAAAGCAACAATTGCTGAATGATGACGAACTGGATTACATCATCAATGAAATGGAGCCCTTTTTCCCGTATTACGAAATCACCGATGAATGTATGGAAGAGGTGATTCAATACCTGAAGCATGATAAAAAAAACCTGGGAGAAACTCCTGCTTTTACCCTTTTGAAGGAAAGTGGCAAGGCGGTGATTAACCAGCACTGTGATGCCCAAAACATCAGGGAGTCACTTGAAGAAGCACGTGAAATCCTGAAAAACCAGATT
>SLRE01000025.1 GCA_007131125.1 Bacteroidales bacterium
GGAAGCAGATCTTTTTCCTGTTCGATCACAAACTGTGTAAGCTCCTCTTTGGCCACATCAAGCAACTGGGCAGGGTCCCAGGGTTTGGAGATGTAGCGGTTGAGGCGGGCTTTATTCACAGCTTCAATGGTGGCATCAAGACCTGCCTGCCCGGTAAGTAAAACCTTGCGGGTTCTTTCGGTAAAGGGGTCTTTCTGCATTTCCACCATCAGGTCAACCCCGCTGTCGCCGGGCATTACGTGGTCGCAAACCGCCAGGCCGATCCTTCCGCCTTCCTGACGGATCTCTTCGATGAGTTTGCGGGCCTCATCGGCTGAGGCGGCCACCTCAATGGGAAAGACTTCCTCCAGGGGTTCCAGGTCCTTAACGATCACATCCAGAACCTGCAGTTCGTCTTCCACGCAAATGATGTAAATATCAGACATTTTTCTGTCCTCCAAAGTTTATGATACAATCAACGGCCAGTAAACCGTAGAAAAAAACAAGGCAAGCAGCAGACCCAGCAAGCCCACCACCAGGCCAACCTTAAGCATGTCGGCGGTTCTGATAAAACCTGTGCTCATGGCAATGGCATTGGGGGGCGTGGAGATGGGCAGCAACATGGCGATGTTGCAGGCCGAACCAATGACAAGGGCTGTAATAATGAGGCTGAAACCTTCCCCTGCAATTCCTGAAGTGGCCATACTTACAGCCAGGGGGATCAGCAGAGTGGCTGTAACCGTATTGGACAGGAAGTTGGACAACATCCAGGCCACGAGGCCAAAGACCAGCAACAGCAAAATCTGCGGAAACATATCCCATCCAATGCTGGACACCATATAAACGGCAAGGCCGGTTTTTTCCATGCTGATGCCCAGGGCAATCCCTCCGGCAACCAGCCAGAGCACCTCCCATGGCAAGGCGCGGATATCTTCTTTTTTTAACACACTGGTAACGGTGAGCCCGGCAATGGGCAGAAAGGCCACCATGCCGCTTGGAATGCCATGACTGGCTTCGGTGATCCACAACAACACCGTAAATCCGAAAATCACATAAAGCATGATGGCCTTGGTGTTTTTATTGAAAGAGGCTTCCAGGTCAAGGGTAAAGGATTTAAGGGAAGGGGGATACAACAACCGCATGGTACCCCATGCCACCAAAAGTAAAAACAACACTGCCGGAAGCATGATCAGCATCCAGGTACCAAACTCAATGGGCATGCCCTGCTGATTAAGGGCCGCAATGACAATGGCATTGGGCGGGGTACCGATGGGGGTGGCCATTCCCCCGATATTGGCCGAAATGGGAATGGCCAGAGCGAGCATGATGCGAAACTTGTCTTCCTGGCTCACCTGCATGGTGATGGGTATGGCAACAGTCATCATCATGGCAGTGGTAGCGGTATTGCTCATAAAAGCAGAAAGCACCGCGGTAACCATCATCAGCCCAAGCACAATAAAGATGGGTTTGCGTCCGAAGGGTTTCAGCAGCACATTGGTGAGGTTTTTGTCAAGGTTGTATTTTACTGCTGCTGCAGCCAGCATAAACCCACCAAGAAAAAGGATAATGATGGGGCTTGCCAGGGTACCGAAAAACTCCGTATAAGAAACAGGTGAATAACCGATGAGGCGGTGCCTGGCTTCCTTCACCACCACATGGCCCTCCCGGAGGACTTCTGAGCGGATCAGGGTCTTTTCGTTTCTTTCCAGCACTTCTACTTTCAGAGATTCATAGGACTTTTCGCCGGTTTTCAGGTAAAGGGTATCGTTTTCGATGGCCGAATGCGGCAGGGCCCATACGTGCTCTTCCACAGCTTCGGGAGAAACTTCCGGCAATTCCGCACTGCTGTAAAAGGGACCCTGAGAACTCAGAAAGATCACCTGCAAAAAAATCACCAGCATGGAAGTGGAGTAAATGGGAATGGGCTCAAGCATCCAGAAAACGGCTGCCATCAGAAAAATGCCCATGGCAAAATGCCCTGCCATTGACAATCCTTCAAAATGCATCAGGAGGGGAAGGCAAAAACCTGCCAACCCTAGCAACAAGCCCAGTATAACTTTACGGTTACCTCCAACGCGTCTGATTCTCTTTTTTAACATATACCCCGACCAATCTGAAAATGAAAAACCTTTATAAAATAAGTAGTTGTTATAGTAGTAGTTAAATAATGCTATCTCCTTACCAGGTTATTGGCTGAGGTAAAGTATTGATTATCCTGTGGGCTCCTGAGTAACCGGCTTCAGGGAGAAAATTAAGATAACAGCCAATAAAGGTAACCTGCAAAAGGAATTCCGGTTCCGGGAATGTTCAATAAAAACAAAGACATTCCTGAAATTTTTGCAAAATTAGAAATTTCTTTTGGTTGCAGCCCTGTCTGCCTCAAAAAAAAGAAAGGACAGGAGTTTGCCCCCCTTCCAGGAAAAAATGAATTTAATCCCGGATAAAATTACTGGGACTTATTCCTGAACATGAAAAACAAATACAGGCTGAAAACAGAAGAGGTGATCAGCTGAAGATAAAGAGGGGTGCTGATCAGTGAGTCTCCCGGCCAGATGAGCAATATGGTCAGAAACTTTAAGCCATAGTAAAATATCTTGCTGAGCCAGATACTGGTAAAGATGGCTGCCAGAGTATGTATCCTTTTCACCAGGAAAAAGAACAAAGCCACATTCACCACAAGCTCTATGGCTATAAGACCGGACTTTATAAACACCGGGTGGGCCGATATCAGGTAAGAGAAAAATGGCAGGGTAAGTGCAAGGAAGTAAGCATTTTTGCGATGGGTATGCACCATGGCAAAAATCAGCATCAAGCGCATGGGTTCAATCAGGTAAAGTTTTATGCCAACCATGTGCGACAAGGCAGGCAAAAAATAAATAAAAGCCAGAGCAAACACATCGATGACAATGGCTCTTATGTTGATGGGTCGTTTAAGGGTTGCTGCAACAGTCTGAAAATTGGCCATGGTAATTTTTTGTTGATGCTTACTTAAAATCTTTCTA
>SLRE01000183.1 GCA_007131125.1 Bacteroidales bacterium
AACGGGACGCCATCACATTGATGTCGTCTGTTTCATCATAATGCAGGAACCAGTTGAAGCCGTCTTCATTGGCATCAATAATGGTCCAGTCGCTGTTCATGATAAAGTCATCATGGTCGGCGTATCCTTCAAAGTCGTCATAGAACGGCAGGGGATAGACAATGGGTTCGGTTACTTCAACCAGTACAATATCTACCACTACATTCTCATCTACCACGGTCACATCTCCCATTACATCTTCATAGCCTTCTTTGCTAACAGTGTATTCATAAGTGCCAGGATCAAGGTCTCCAAAGGTGTATACTCCTGCATCATACTCAACACCATCAAAGGTGATTACAGCATCGGTGATGGGGTTCCCGTCTTCATCTTCCACATTAAAGGTTACCTCAAACACTTCGGGCTCTCCTTCAATAAAGAAGTCAATGGTAACGATTTCCGACATACCGGTAGTATAAACAGTTTGTACTCCGGCAGAATGATCACCAGCAGGCAGGTCGGTAAACAGGTATTCTGTCTCGGTAATCTCTTCAGCTACGGGATCATCCATATCGTTGAGGTACACATTGAAACCGACAAGGGCCTTAGATTGACCTGACTGGTTTTGAGGTGTTCCTGCATGATAAGGCTCGTCAACGGGAATAAAGACGGGAGCGGGTCCGCTTTCTTTAACCACAGGATCTTCCTTAAAGGTAACTTCACCGAAGTCCAGACCAAATCCACGAAGCAGGTAGTTGACCTGGAAGCCCCATTCGGAAATATCGGTAAAGGCATAGCCTGGATCGGTGATGTCAAACACGCCAAACTGGGTGTTGGGTACAAAATCCCAGGGTTCGCCCACCCCATCATCAACAGCCAGTCCAAGGAATCCGTTGTAGCTCAGTCCGATAAAGAACCCTTCGGGTGCTTCAACAGGATCTGTAAACTCATAGGTCATCCATTCGTTGTCGGTGTTGGGAACGTTTTCAGCGGTATAAAGGATATTGTTCCTGTCCGGCATGCCTGCTGCATCCAGTCCAAGTACCCAAACCTTAACTTGGTTGTGGGGGCCGCCTTCGCTGGTGAGTTGCCAGGTGATTTCATTGAGTATGGCATTGTGATGGTGAACAGCGCCCATAACCGAATTCCAGTCTCCCTGGAACCCAAGCTGGGCGTCAACGATACCGTCATCATAACGGAACTCTCCTACCTGTGAAGGATCAGACCAGGTAAGCAAAGCTTCTCCCGGATCAAGGTCTTCTGTGGTAATTTCCAGGTTGGCCGGATCCAGGATCACATCCATCATATGTACTTCAATATCTACATCGGCATCAACAATGTTCACTGTTATTTCTTCACTCACATAACCTGTGGCGCTGATGGTGGCCGTGAACGTGCCTTCGGGCAGTTGTATGCTTGCTTCCCCATCCTGGTCTGTGTCAACGGGGTCGAAGCCTTCAATAGAAATGGTTGCCCCTTCAATGGGATCTTCATCATCTGAATCTTCCAACACGGTGAAATGGGCAAAATAGCTGTCAAGCGGTGAAAAGTTCGCCGTGAGGGTTACGTCCTCCGCGGGCATTTGGAAATCAAAGCTGGCTTCATCGCTCACCTCATCATTGTCGGCATCGGTCCAGTTGACGAATTCATAAAAAATATCGGGCGTTGCCGTGAGGGTTACCATGTGATCTTCAGGATAACTTCCGCCACCCTGAACGGTACCGGCTCCTTCGGGCTCCACTTCCAGGGTAAGGGTGTAAAAGTCAATATCCAGGGGTTTGATAAAGGCGAGGTGTCTGCCCTGTCCGGAGATCACCTGATCCTGTATCAATTGATTGTCGCGGTTGATGATGTGTGCACCACTGCTGTTGGTCACCATAATGTTACCATTGCCAAGCTCTTGTACTCCCCTCAGGCTGCCTACTATATTATAGTAGCCGATCTGGTTTCCGGCACTGTCGAATTCATAGACACCTGCAGGAGCAGAAAAATTGGTCACCAGCACATTGCCGTTGTCCAGCAATTGCATTTGCTGGGGGAAGGCAAGGCCGGTGGCAAACATTTCAATAAATTCACCGTCAGAATCATAACGGTGAACTCCGCTTGATCCGCTGGCACTCACCAGGTAGTCGTCGGTATCGGGTCGGTAAACGATTCCCCATGGGCCGTTCAATCCTCCGACACCATTATCTACAAAATTCCCCATGTAGGTTCCGTCTGTGTCGAACATGGCAACTGCGTTGGCATTTCCACCACCTGAAACAGTTACCAGGAGTCGTCCGTCGCCCCTCATGTACATGCCCCTGATGTTTTGCAGGATGTCGGTATCTTGCCCACCCTGTGGGGCAAAAGTTTCCTCAAACTGCCCGTCGGTATCGAATTGCTGAACCACCGACATAGATTGATCAGAAATCAGGAAGCTGGTCCCGTTAAAATTCCATTGCAAATGAATTGGTGTGGTGAGGTTTACATCATCACCGGGAAAAAAGAATTCATCAATCAAAGCCCCGTCCTCAGGGTCGAAGGCTACAACTTTTTCGTCCCCGCTCTCGGGCATAAGCAACAGCCCGGTTGGGGGAATTACTTCCAGAATAGACTGACCCTGCCTGTTGACCAGGCGTTCGGCCGCCAAAGGATCAATTCCTTTTTCTTCGTAATAAGCCCAGTCTATTTCCTGATCCGTTTGGATCAGATTGGGGCCGGGTTGTGCAAACAAACCCGTGAAAACAAACATTAAACAAAAACCGAGTAGTAAGGTAACTTTTTTCATAAGTTTAGGATTAAGTTAATGAATTGGGTTGTGGTTAATGTAATGAAAAGCATTGTTAAGCTTAGAAATCCGAAGCAAATTATACTGATATGCATATACATTCAACAAATGGTTGCCGGAACTCGATTAATTACCTGCAATTTATACTTTTTTTGAGAGTATCCAAAATTATTTTTTAGAAATTTTAACAGTTAATGAAAAGATTTTAAGGGAAGTAGTT
>SLRE01000142.1 GCA_007131125.1 Bacteroidales bacterium
GTGGCCGACGGAGAGCGTTTTGTGCTGTTTTTCCTGCTCTGGATCGCTTTGATACTGGTTGGGGTTTACCTGGCAAACCGACCCCGCCCGGGAATGAAAAATCCTCCGCCTGTGCTGGAAGAGACTGCAAACCCATCGCATTGAAAAATTATTTACTTAAGGGGTAGGAAACCTTGAAAATTTTTCTTTATCTTTGCACCCCAATATTCGAGTAAATCATTTTAACCAGAATAGAAAATGTACGCAATTGTTGAAATAGGCGGCCAGCAATTTAAGATCGAAAAAGATCAGAAGATCTTCGTTAACCGGCTCATGAACGAAGAAGGAAGTGAACTGGAGTTTGAGAACGTATTGCTGCTTGCCGATGGTAAAAAAATACAGGTTGGTACGCCTTTGGTAGAAGGAGCTAAAATTAAAGCCAAAGTGCTTGGTCATGTGAAGGCCGATAAGGTTTTGGTCTTTAAGAAAAAAAGAAGAAAAGGCTATCAGAAACTTAACGGACACAGGCAACCTTTAACCCAGATTCAGATTGAAGAACTGGTTGCTTAATTTTTTCTGCAAACAATAAAACTGAAATATTATGGCACACAAAAAAGGAGTTGGTAGCTCACGCAACGGACGCGAATCACATAGCAAACGCCTTGGAATTAAGTTGTTTGGCGGCCAGCAGGCTGTTGCAGGCAATATTATTGTCAGGCAAAGGGGCACCCAGCACAATCCCGGGTCTAATGTAGGCATGGGTAAAGATCATACCCTTTACGCCCTGACCGATGGCACAGTTGTATTCAGGAAAAAAGCCGACAACAAATCTTACGTTTACGTTGAGCCCGTTGCTGAAAAAAAATAGCTTCCGCAAATAAACGTCTTTAAAATCCTGCTGCGGCAGGATTTTTTTTTGTCATAACCCCGGACCCCGGTTTTTACTTTATATCAACAAATTTACGAGCAGAGGTTTTCTTAGCCGGATTTCTTTTTAATTTTGAAACTTTGTTCTGAGAAATTTTATTAATCATGATAGAGATTGCAGTAGTTAGGAATAATGCCCCTGAGGTGGTGGAAAAACTGAAGGTAAAAAACTTCGATGCCTCAGGTATTATCGAAAGGCTTCAGCAGGTAGATGCAGAAAGAAGGCAAACCCAGAAGGAACTTGACGATATGTTGTCTGAAGGTAAAACCCTGGCCAAAGATATCGGCAGGCTGTTTAAGGAAGGAAAGGGAGAAGAGGCCTCTGAACTGAAAGAACGTACTTCGGTAATAAAGCAAAAAACCAAAGTTTTGCAGGAGCAACTCAACAATCTCAGCCGGGAGCAGAACGACCTGATGGTTCAGCTGCCAAACCTCCCGCATGAATCTGTTCCTGCCGGAAACACTGTCGAAGACAATATTATTGTTTCCAGCCATGGTTCTTTACCCCAGCTGCACGATGCTGCCCTGTCGCATTGGGACCTTGCAAAAAAATACCAGCTGATTGATTTTGAATGGGGAAATAAAATCACAGGTGCAGGCTTTCCTGTTTACAAGGGCTTTGGGGCCAGGCTGCAGCGCGCCCTGATTGCTTTTTTCCTGGATGAGGCCATTGAGGCAGGCTATACCGAATATCAGCCCCCGGTCCTGGTAAATGAAGATTCCGCCTTTGCTACCGGGCAGCTGCCCGATAAAGACGGGCAAATGTATCACATTCCCCTTGACAACCTCTACCTGATCCCCACAGCTGAAGTGCCGGTGACCAATTTTTTCAGGGATACCATTTTAAATGAGGAAGACCTGCCGGTAAAAAGCACTGCCTACTCTCTCTGTTTCAGGAGGGAAGCCGGCTCTTACGGCAAAGACGTGAGAGGCCTTAATCGCCTTCACCAGTTTGATAAAGTGGAAATCGTGCAGGTAACCCATCCCGAAAAAAGCTACCAGGCCCTTGAAGAAATGGTGGAGCATGTTTCCATGCTTTTAAAAAAGCTGGAGCTGCCTTTCAGGGTTGCACGTCTTTGTGGAGGCGATATGAGCTTTGCGGCCGCCCTTACCTATGATATGGAAGTTTATTCTGCTGCCCAGAAAAGATGGCTGGAAGTAAGCTCCATATCAAACTTCGAAACCTTTCAGTCCAACCGGATGAAATTGCGCTTTCGTAACAAACAGGGAAAAAATGAACTGGCCCATACCCTCAATGGCAGTGCACTGGCATTGCCACGTATTTTGGCAGCCCTGCTGGAAAACAACCAAACCGAAAAAGGAATCAACATTCCGAAGGTGCTCCAACCATATTTCAGAACTGCCATGATTCAATAAACCTTTGGGCTGGCTCAAAGATGCAGCAAAACAAATAACCTTTAAAGGCGTTTTTACTATAGCCTTCTAGGCCGGTTTTTGCAATATGTTAAAGCTGAACAAAGCAAACTTTTCGAAATATGTTTTTTAAGCCTAAATCTTTTCTCCCTCTGTGTTTGGCCATTGCTGGCTTTTTGGTGTTGCCTTTTTCACTCCAGGCCCAGGAAAACACCCAGGAGCAGCTGGCTGCCCAGTATTTCAGGGAAGGCCAGTTTGAAAGGGCCGCCGCTTTGTATGAAGAATTGTTTGAGAAAAACCCTACCCGACTGATATATAACAATTACCTGGAATCCCTTTTTGCACTTGAGGAGTTTCGAAAAGCGGAAAGGGTGGTTCGTTCACAGATGCGTGAAAACCCCGGCGCAGTGCGATACGAGGTTGACCTGGGCTGGGTACATCATAAAGCCGGCAACAACCGGCAGGCTCGCCGGCAACTCGACGGCCTTATCAGCGACATGCTGGCCAATCCCGATGCGGTAAATGAACTGGCAGGTGCTTTTGAAACCAGGGGCTTTTATGACCGTGCCCTGGAAACATACCAGCGCGGACGAAGGCTGCTTGGCGACCGGCATCCTTTCCATATACAAATAGCCCGCCTTTATGAACGACAAGGCGACTATGTTGCCATGATGAATGAATACA
>SLRE01000178.1 GCA_007131125.1 Bacteroidales bacterium
ATCAAAGTGGAGGTTAGCCTGCCCGACGTAATGCCTGTGAATTGCTTTGCCGGGGAGATCAACCAGTTGTGGACCAATATTATTGTGAATGCCTGCGATGCCATGGAAAACCGTGGTAACCTGTTTATCAGCTGTGGAATGGAGGGCGAAGAGTATGTATGGGTTGAAATTGCCGATTCCGGCCCGGGAGTGCCCGATAAATACAAAAAGAAAATTTTTGATTCCAGCTTTACCACCAAAGCGGCAGGAGGAGAGTTTGGCCTGGGCATCGGTCTGGCCATTACCAAAAGCATTGTGGAAAAACACCAGGGTACCATCGAAGTGTTCGACCGCAAAGGAGGAGGAGCTGTATTTAAGGTCAGGTTGCCCTCATACAGCAGAAAAAAATAATCGTTGAAGATTTTAACAGTTAAAGAGCAAATGATCAAATTTGGGTTTCTATGTTTTCTGGCAGGGTTTGTTTTGGTAAAACCCGCCATAGCCGGTGAAGATCCGGCTTTTGTTTTTTATGGATATCTCAGCCACCAGGTAATTTATGACTCTTACAGATCGGTAGATTCAAGAGACGGGCAGATTTATTTTTTCCCCCTGCCTGCCAGCATTGACGAAAACGGGAATGATGTAAATCGCAGGTCCAGGTTTAACATGGTGGAGGTGCAGTCGCGCTTTGGAGTGCGGATGAAGGAACAGGAGTTGCTTGGAGCAAGCCTTACCGGTCTGCTGGAAGTGGATTTTCTGGGCACACAGCAGGATTATACCCGCATGCTCCGGCTGAGGCAGGCTTTCGTGGCACTGGACTGGCAACGCCATCATCTGATCATCGGCAAAACCTTCCATCCCTCATTTGTTTTGGAGAGCTTTCCCAATACGGTCAGTTTTGCCTCAGGGGTGCCCTTTCACCCCCTGAACCGTTCACCCCAGTTAAGGTATACCTTCCACCCGCATCCCATGTGGAACATGAGTCTGTCGTTGCTTACCCATGGATACCACCGCAGCGCAGGTCCCCATGATGCGCAGAGAAACTCCGGATTGCCCGATACACAATTCCGCCTGCAATACGGAGACGGGGTTTTTCAAACCATGGGCATAGTGGCAGGCTATAAGTTTTTGACCCCAAGGGATGAAACACAGGCCGGTACAGCTACCGGAGAAACCATCGGCAGCTATAACCTCCAGGCATTTTTGAAACATACCTTTCCCTCCTTTAGTTTGAAAACCGAAGCTGTTTACGGACAAAACCTGAGCAGCTTTGTGATGATAGGAGGGTACGGCATCAAAGGAAGACCGGGTGAGGTAGACCTGACGGGCGATTACTCCTACACCAACATCAGGACGATGAGCCTGTGGACCGACCTGGAAACCCGGGGCGAAGCCTTCAGGGCAGGCCTTTTTGCAGGATATACCGCCAACCTTGGAGCAGATGATGACTACATCAGCCTGCCCGGCTATGCCCGCAACGACGACCTGCATTATGTTTACCGCTTTTCGCCAAGGCTGATGTACCGGGCCGGCAGCCTGGAATTTGCCCTGGAATGGTCGGTGGTGGGCGCTGCCTATGGCCTGGAATGGGACCATCGCCACCGGGTGACCGAAACCGACGACCCCACTGTGAACAACCATATCATTTTCGGGACCAAATATTTTTTCTGAATCCGGGGCATGGAATCCCTAATGCAACTCCCTTATTCAGAATGTTTCCAAAAAAACAAAATGCTACCTTTGCGCCATGATTATTCTGGGCAACACCATATTATCTGACGAAATCTACCTGGAGCAGTTTGTTTGTGATCTTACGGTTTGCAAGGGAGCCTGCTGCGTGGAGGGAGATTCCGGCGCCCCCCTTGAAGAGACCGAAACCCTGAAGCTGGAAGAGATTTATCCCAAAGTAAAACCCTTTTTGCTTCCCTCGGGAATAGAAGCAATAGATGCACAGGGAACATGGGTGCGGGATTTCCAGGATGAAATGACCACCCCCCTGGTAAAAGGCGGACAATGCGCCTATGTGTTTTTCGATGAGCAGAACATTGCCCGTTGTGCCATTGAAAAAGCCTTTGAACTGGGGCTGACCGATTTTCAAAAGCCCGTTTCCTGCCACCTTTACCCCATCAGGGTTACCAAATACCCGCACTATGAAGCCCTGAACTACCACCGCTGGCCCATTTGCAACTGCGCCAGGAAAAAAGGAAAAAAGCTGAAAGTAAGAATCTACCGTTTTGTTAAAGATGCCCTGATCCGGAAATTCGGAGCAGAATGGTATCGCGACCTGGAAGAATACATCCGCTTCAGCTTTGAAGAAGACAGAAAGTAAAGATTTTCAGGAATTCCTGAAACTCCCCATCAATTGACCGGAATTTCCTGTATGGCTTTGCGTATTCTTTTCACCACTTCTTCTTTGCCCAGGATTTCCATGATTTCCTTCAGGTCGGGGCCCATGCCTGCACCAACCAGGGCCAGCCTTAGCCCGGGCATGATCTTTCCGGCGCCGGTCCCGGTTTCTTCCATAAATTTTTGCAGGGTGTTTTCAATATTGTCCAGGCTGAATATTTCAAGCATTTCAAGGCGGTCGGCAATTTTCAGCAGGATGTCCGGGGTGTCGGACTTCCAGCGTTTTTTGGCGAATTTTTCATCGTAGGTTGTGGGCGCTTCAAAAAAGAAAGCAGCCTGCTCCCACATTTCATTTACAAAATTCACCCTTTCCTTAATCATTTCTGTAATGCGAATCACCTTTTCCTTATGCGGGAAATGGCCTCTTTCTTTGAGCTCTTCCAAAAACAGTTCTGCCAGTTCTTCTGTGTTTTTTTTCTGTAGGTATTGGTGGTTGAACCATCTGGCTTTTTCCGGGTCGAAGCGGGCACCGGACTTGCTGACTCTTTCCAGGCTGAAGGCCTCCACAAGTTCTTTCATGCTGAAGGTTTCCTTTTCGGTGCCGGGGTTCCAGCCTAACAGTGCCAGGATGTTGACAAATGCTTCCGGGAAATATCCCGATTCGCGGTATCCGCTGGAGGTTTCTCCGGTGGCGGGGTCTTTCCACTGAAGGGGAAAAACCGGGAATCCAAGGCGATCCCCATCCCTTTTGCTTAGCTTTCCGTTACCATCGGGCTTAAGCAAGAGCGGCAGGTGGGCAAAGCGGGGCATTTCTTTTTCCCATCCCAGAAAACGGTAAAGCAAAACATGAACCGGGGCGGAGGGAAGCCATTCTTCTCCACGGATCACATGGGTGATCTTCATCAGGTAATCGTCCACAACGTTGGCCAGGTGGTAGGTGGGCATTCCGTCTCCTTTAAAAAGCACTTTGTCGTCAAGCAGGGAAGCATTTACCCTTACTGTGCCGCGGATGAGGTCCTCCAGAACGACTTCTCCTGTTTCGGGTGTTTTTATGCGGATAACGTGGGGCTCTCCATTTTCTAACCTTTGGTTTACTTCTTCTTCGGAAAGGGTCAGGGAGTTTTTCATAAACATCCGGGTGTTGCTGTCGTATTGCGGGTTGCCCGATTTTTCCGTTTCCATTTTTTTGCGCATGGATTCCAGCTCTTCCGGGGTGTCGAAAGCATAATAGGCATGGCCGTGCTCTACCAGCTGCATGGCATATTGACGGTAAATATCTTTTCTTTCCGATTGGCGGTATGGAGCATAAGGTCCCGGTTTGTCAGGGCCTTCATCCCATTGTATGCCGCACCAGGCAAGGGAATCCACAATATACTGCTCGGTCCCGGGCACAAACCGGTTTTGGTCGGTATCCTCAATGCGCAGCAAAAAATCGCCTCCCTGCTTTTTTGCAAAAAGATAATTGTACAATGCCGTACGTACTCCCCCCATGTGCAAGGGCCCGGTGGGGCTTGGTGCAAATCTTACCCTGACTTTGGTCATAACGCTCTGGTAGTTTAAAATTAGATTGCAAAGAAACGAAAAAACCCGGAAACAGACTGTATTGAATCCCGGGTCTTAAGCTTTGCCTTATCAAAACCGGCAGGGGTTTTTTATGGAAGGATTAAAGTAAAAAAGCCACCCTGAAAATGAGCAAAACCCCAAAAGCCATCAGCAGCAGACCCACAATGCGGTTAATGATGGTGAGCACTTTCATGTTGAGCAGTCTTTTGATGCGATGGGCCACAAAGCTTTTCAGGGCATCGGTAACGAAAACCGCTCCGATGGTACCGGCAAAAAACAGGTTGATCTCCCGGGAGGGGATTCCGTATTTTGCACTGACCAGGCTCATGATGCCGATCCAGAAAATCAGCAGGAAAGGGTTAAGCAGGTTCAGGAAAAACCCTTTGAAAAAAAACCGGAAAAAACGTTCGGTTTGCAGTTTTATCTCAATTTTTACCGGCTTTTGCATTGTAAACTTCTGGAAAAAAGTGTACATGCCGAAACCAATAAGCACCATCCCTCCAATGATGCCGATGGAAACCTGGTGGTCGCTGCCGCTGAGAAACTGCAGGGCCCCGAGATAACTGAGGGCGATCAGCACCACATCACTAAAGGCTATGCCTGCAGCAAACTGAACCCCTGAAATAAACCCCCTTTGCAGGCTGGTATTGACCAGTGCAATAAAACCCGGTCCTATAAGGAAGGCCAGGGTAATCCCAAGAATGATCCCTTCCAGCAGTGCAGTGGCCATATTAATTGCAGGTTATTTTTGGTTTTGATATTCAGCAAGATGGTTTTCCCAATCTTCCAGTTGCTTGCTTTTCAATACCCTGGGAAATTTATTCTGTGCCCCTTCTTTGCCCTTTTTTCTCATGTAGCTGTAAAAGGCATCTATTGGCAGCACTTCAACAATTACATCCCTGATGGCAGCAATGCGCTCCACCCGGTAATCGTCGTTGAGCACTTTAAGGTTTTCATCAATTTGTTTACGCAAGCTTGCCGGATCAACCTGATTGTCGGTGCCAACAAACCATTTATGTGCAAACATGCTTCCATGCTTAATGCCGGCCACCGTAAATTCACGGATCTCAATGTTGAGCTGGTCTTCCGCCATTTTTACAGCCATATTCATGTTTTCCACGCTCAGGTGCTCTCCGCAAAGGTTCAGGAAGTGCTTGGTACGGCCCGTGATCACAATTTCACTCAGCTCCAGGTTGGTAAACTTAATGGTATCACCAATCAGGTACCTCCATGCTCCTGCACAGGTACTCACCAGCAGGGCATACTCTTTTCCTTCTTCCACCTCAGCGATAGTAAGGGTGCGGGCATCGGGTTTTAAATTTCCTTCACTGTCGAAATTGCTGCCTTCAAAAGGCACAAACTCGAAGAATATTCCATTGTCAAGGGCAAGCTGCATCCCGTCGGCATTGGGCCTGTTTTGAAAAGCCACAAATCCTTCCGATGCCAGGTAGGTTTCAATGTAAGTGAGGGGTTTCCCCAGAAGCTTCTCAAAACCCTTTACATAGGGACCGAATGAAACGCCCCCGTGCACAAAAATGGAAAGGTTGGGCCAGATATCGTGAATGGTTTCCACCTGGTAATGCGCTATGATTTTTTCCAGCAGGATCTGCCACCAGGCCGGAACCCCAACGATGACACCGATATCCCACTTTGGTGCTTTTTTTACGATTTCTTCCAGTTTGGTTGGCCAGTCCCTTTCTTTGGAAATGCGTTTGCCGGGTTTGTAAAAATGTTGAAACCAGAAAGGAATATTTTTCGTGGTAATGCCCGAAAGGTCGCCTTCGTAATAGGTGCCGTTGTAATTCAGGTGGGTGCTGCCTCCAAGCATGAGAATCCCCCTTTCGTAAAAGCTCCTTGGGAAATCGTAACGTGCCAGGGAAAAGATCTGCTTGATGCTGGTTTTTTTTATGGCCTTAAGCATGTCAGAAGTAAGGGGAATATGCTTGCTTGAAGATTCGGATGTTCCGGAGCTTAAAGCAAAGTATTTTACTTTTCCCGGCCAGCAAACATAGGGTTCTCCGTTGAGGGTGCGAAACCACCAATCCTTAAAAATGGCATTGTAGTCATGTGCAGGTACTTTTTCCTTGAAAGCCGCAACGGTGTCCCGGGCTTTGAGAATTTTCCTGAAATCATAATGCTCCCCAAAGGCAGTGAAGGAAGCCTTTCTTAAGAGCTTTCTCAACTCTTTTCTCTGGGCTTTCTCCGGATGCGGTGTTGAAAAAATAACGGGCATTTTACTGCGCAACTCAATGGCCCGTTTTACAATGGAACCTAAAATGGAATAAGGCATAGTGCAAAAAGATGATGATGTGATAATGTCCTGCTAAAAATACAAAACCTTACAATAACAAGCCAAAAAAACCAGGGAAAATGCTTCCTGTTATTTTCCGGCTTTTTCCACCCATTGTTTTACATCTTCGGGTTTTGGGGGAGGCATATCCAGCTTCATTTTTTTCCTGATCCCGCACAACTGATTGAAAACCTTGTTGGGATTGGCATCTTTAAAGTTTTCCACGCTGGCATATCCGGCTTCAAGAATTACGGGAACCCACTCGGAAGGGATTCCGGCATCCAGGAAGCCTTCTCCCGGGTCGGAGGCGGATGAGGATTTTTCAGGCCGCATTTGCGGGAAGAAAAGCACATCCTGAATGGAATTGCTGTTGGTCATGATCATGGCCAGGCGGTCAATGCCAATGCCAAGGCCTGCGGTAGGGGGCATCCCCGTTTCAATGGCTTTCAGAAAATCCTCGTCAAGCACCATGGCTTCTTCATCTCCGCGTTTTCCCAGCTCGAGCTGCTCTTCAAAGCGTTTGCGCTGGTCGATGGGATCATTCAACTCGCTGAAAGCATTGCATATCTCCTTTCCGTTGCAAATGGCCTCAAAGCGTTCTACCAGCCCGGGTTTGCTGCGGTGCTTTTTGGCAAGAGGCGACATTTCAATGGGATAATCGGTAATGAAAGTGGGCTGAATCAGCTGACCTTCACACTTTTCACCGAAAATCTCGTCAATGAGTTTGCCCCTTCCCATGGATGGGTCTGTCTCTACCCCGGTCTTCCCGGCAAACTCCCGCATTTCGGCTTCGTCCATTTCTGAAATGTCCGTCCCGGTAAAGTGCTCAATGGCCTCATACATGGTGAATCGCTTCCAGGGTCTTTTGAAATCGATTTCATGCTGCCCAACTTTTATTTTTGTGGTGCCGTGCAGGTCAAGAGTGATTTTTTCGATCATTTCCTCTACCAGGTTCATCATCCACTCGTAATCCTTGTAGGCCACATAAAGCTCCATCTGCGTAAATTCAGGATTGTGGAAGCGGCTCATGCCTTCGTTGCGAAAATCTTTGGCAAATTCGAAAACCCCGTCAAAACCTCCTACAATGAGTCTTTTCAGGTAAAGCTCATTGGCTATGCGCAGGTAAAGGGTAGTATCCAGTTTGTTGTGGTGGGTCTTAAACGGCTTGGCCGCTGCTCCTCCATAAATGGGCTGTAAAACCGGGGTTTCCACTTCCAGGTATTCTTTTTTCAGAAGAAAATCACGCATGCTCTGTATGAGCCCGGCCCTTTGGCGGAAGATCTTTTTAACGTCCGGGTTTACGATCAGGTCCAGGTGCCTCTGGCGATAGCGTTGTTCCGGGTCGGTAAATGCATCGTAGGTTTTTCCTTCTTTTTCCTTAACAATGGGCAAAGGCCTGAGGGATTTGCAGAGGATTTTATACTCTTTTACATGGATGGTGATCTCGCCCATGCGGGTTTTGAATACGTGCCCTTTCACCCCGATGATGTCGCCGATATCCAGCAACCGCTTAAAAACCGTATTGTACATGGTTTTATCCTCACCCGGGCAGATCTCGTCCCGGTTGAAGTATAACTGTATCCTTCCGCTGTCGTCCTGTATTTCGGCAAAGGACGCACTGCCCATGATCCGCCGGCTCATCAGCCGCCCGGCAACCTGCACGTTTTGAAAGGCCTTTTCATCCTTCGGAAATCCTTCTAAAATGGCCGTGCTGCTGGTGTTTATATCAAATTTATCGGCAGGGTAGGGGTCAATGCCAAGGTCGATCAACTCTTGCAATGCCTGACGCCGGTATTGTTCCTGCTCACTCAACCGTATACTCATTGTTTCGATGCTTAATGATTTTTCAAGGTGCAAAGATAAGCATTAAAGTTTTTGTTTTTTTGGGCAGCCGGGTTGAGGAAACTCATTGTGTTTTCTCGTCCATTCTTTTATTGGTTTTAGAGAATGTTTTGTTAAAAAAACAGCAAAAAACAGCGTTTTGTAAAACTTTTTTGTCGGCTTATTTGAAAAAAATGTATTTTTGTTGTTTCCAAACCTTAAGTTGTCCATCAATTCTGAAAATTTCATGAAAAAACCTTTACTATTTTTTGTATTAGCTTTCCTGCTTGTCCCGGCAGGAATCCATGCAGATGATTTGAAATATTCCCGGGTTAAGATTCTTCTTGAAGGCAGGGAGATGAAAGAGCTTGCTTCTCTGGGTATTGCCCTTGACAATATTCAGTTCCGGCCGGGACAATACTTCATTGGTGAATATTCCGAAAGTGAGATCGGTTTGGTGGAAGCAGCCGGATTTACCTATGAGGTGCTGGTTGATGACCTGGCAAAATATTATACCGAGCGCAATGCAGAAGTAGATCCTGCTGCCGTTGAAAAACGCATGCGCACCTTTGATCCCGACCGCAAATATCAAACCCCTGAGAATTTCAGTCTGGGCAGTATGGGCGGATTCCACACCAATTCCGAATTGCTGGACGAACTGGATGATATGCGTGATCTGTTTCCCGACCTGATTTCTGCCCGCGAACCTATCAGCGATACCCTGAAAACCATTGAAGGCCGTGATGTATACTGGGTAAGAATATCCAATAACCCAGATGTAGAACAGGATAAGCCCCGGGTGCTTTACACAGGACTTACCCATGCAAGGGAGCCCGCCTCTATGCAGCAAATGCTTTTCCAGATGTGGTATATCCTGGAAAATTACGAAACTGATCCGGAGATACAATACCTTGTGGACAACATGGAAATGTATTTTGTGCCCAACGTAAATCCCGACGGGTACATTTACAATGAAATCACCAACCCTCACGGAGGAGGGATGCACCGAAAAAACAGGCGCAACACCAGCACCAATCCTTCTCTTTCAGGGGTGGATATCAATCGCAATTTTGGTTACAAATGGGGATATGACAATACCGGTTCGTCAGGTTTTGGCGGTGCACAGACCTATCGTGGCACTTCGCCCTTTTCTGAACCCGAAACCCGGCTGCAGAAAATGTTTGCAGAACATTATAATTTCCGGCTGGCCCTTAACAACCATACTTATTCCGATCTTTTGATCTATCCCTGGGGCTATGAGAATATGCTGACCCCCGACTCCCTGGTTTTTATTGAATTTGCCAGGCTGTTGACCCGTGAAAACAATTATGTGTACGGTACGGTCTATGAAACCCTGAATTACTTTGCCAATGGGGTTTCGGACGACTGGTTTTACGGGGAGCAGGAAACAAAAGATAAAACCTTTGCTTTTACTCCGGAAGCCGGCAGCGTGGCCGACGGGTTCTGGCCTGCAATTCACCGTATTGAGGATATTTGTGCAGGGCATACCGGGATGAACCTTTACCTGGCGCACCTTGCACTTCCTTACGCGGAGCTGGAAGGCGATGACGCCCGGTATACCGAAGAGCATACCTTCCATTATTCCTTTGATATAAAAAGTTTTGGGCTGGATACCCCTGCTGTTTACACTGTTTCCATCAATCCCATAAGTCCCCTGATTGTGGAAGTATCAGAACCCGTTATTTTTGAAAACATGGGTGTGCTGGATACAGCAAAGGATTCCATTAAAATTACACTTCACCCTGCAACATACGAGGGCCTGCTCTTTGATTATGAAGTGGTGCTGGACAACGGGATGTTTGCCTGGAGGGATACCGTTACCACCATATTCGGGCTGCCGCAGGAACTATTTGCAGACAAATTTGCCGATATGGAAAACTGGCAGTCCGATACGTGGGGCCTGGATCATAACGTTTATTATTCCTCTCCCGCTTCCATGGCCGATAGCCCCGGAGGCAACTACAGCAACAATGTGCATTCTTTTGTGGAGTTGAAGGAATCCATTGACCTGGAAGGTCTGGATCAGGCCTTTGTCGAATTTAAAGCCCGGTGGGACATTGAGCGGGGCTATGACTTTGTACAGTTCATGATCTCCAATGATAACGGCACTTCCTGGATACCCATGAAGGGCAATTATACCGAAGATGGCACTGCCAGCCAGGATGCCGGAAAACCCCTTTACCATGGCACACAGGATGAATGGGTTAAGGAAAGGATCTCCCTGGATGAATTTCTCGGAGAAGAAATCAAAATCAGGTTCCGTTTCAAAAGCGACCATATTGTAACCAAGGAGGGATTTTTCTTTGACAACTTTTACGTTTTTGGAGGTACCCTTTTCGAGCCCCAGCCACCCGTGATTACCGGTCAGCAGGAACTTACATTTGAATCCGGAGAGGTGTTTACCGTTAAGAAAGATTACCTGCAGGTGGAAGACGACTTTGTTGAATTCCCTGAGGGGCATACCCTGAATGTATTTCAGGGTGCGGATTATGCTCTGGACGGAAATACCGTTACCCCCAATGAAGGATTCTCAGGTTGGTTGTCCATTCCGGTTACTGTTGAAAATGGCCTGATGGAAAGTGACACCTTTGATTTGAGTGTGGAGATCCTTGAACCGGTCTCGGTCTTCACTCCCGAAGAAAAAGACCCGAATGTGTTTTTTGATCGTTTAAGGGAACAAATTGTAGTGGATGCATCAGGGCTTACCACTGACGAAAAACTTGAATTTGTGCTTTACGATGTGTTTGGAAGGGTATTATACCAAACCCGGATTTCATCCGGTTCCTCCCCGCTTTACATAAGCCTGAAGCTTTCCCCGGGAGTTTATCTTTATGAGCTCAGGGGAGAGAGAGGTTTTTCAGGGAAGGTTCCTGTGCAATAAAAGGCAGGTTGTTTTTCCCTTTTGTTGAAGCTTTCAAAATGTATTGCTTTGAAGCGCAGAAAAAAACTCATTAACCAGATTTTTGAAAAAGTTGAGATCACCGGGGTGGCTGCCGAAGGCAAAGCCATGGCCCGGGTGAATGAACAGGTGTTGTTTGTGCGGTTTGGGGCTCCGGGTGACCTTGTGGATGTGCAGGTAAAAAAAGTAAAAAGAAACTTCCTGGAAGGGGTTATTGTAAAGATCCACCGGTCGTCACCAAAGCGGGTTGAGCCTTTCTGCCAGCACTTTGGAATATGCGGGGGCTGCAAGTGGCAGCACCTGGCCTATGAAGAGCAACTCCGTTATAAGCAGCAACAGGTTATTGACAGTTTGCAGCGAATCGGCAAGGCAGATGTTTCTGCCATGGAGGTGCTTCCAATTGCGGCTTCTGATAAAACCACCTACTACCGGAACAAGCTTGAGTTTACCTTTTCCAACCGCCGCTGGCTAAGCCCCGAAGATATCAGATCAGGAGAAAGGATAACCGATACCGAAGGACTTGGGTTTCACATTACCGGTTTTTTTGACAAGGTGCTGGATATTGAAAAATGCTGGTTGCAGGCCGACCCTTCTA
>SLRE01000286.1 GCA_007131125.1 Bacteroidales bacterium
AATGTTGAACCAGGCCCTGATAGCCGGTCTTAAGGCCGGCAAAGATGTCATGGAAGTATATAAAGGTTCACTGGATATTGAAATAAAAAAAGATGGCTCTCCGGTAACCCTGGCCGATAAAAAAGCCAATGAATTGATTCGCTCAACCCTGGCCCATACCGACATTCCGATTATCAGTGAAGAAAACGAGATTGAGGTATTTGACCAGAGAAAGAACTGGGAATGGGTATGGATTGTTGACCCTCTTGACGGAACCAAAGAGTTTATTGAGGCCAATGGTGAGTTTACCGTCAATATTGCATTGGTAAAGGCGGGAAATCCGGTTCTTGGGGTTATTGTTGCTCCTGCCCTGGAAATGGCCTGTTTTGGGTTGGAAGGTGAGCAGGCCTATAAAATCAGTGACATCAGGAAGCTGCACAACAAAGAGAAAGATATTCCCGGGATGAAGCTGGGCGAGCTTGGCAAACCCGTTCAGGCCGCGCCTGCAGGCAAGGATTTGTCCGTGGCAGTGAGCCGTTCGAATTATGATACCCAAACCAGGAATTTCATAAAAAAAGTAATTGGCAGGTATGAGCAGGTAAACCTTATTTCCCGGGGAAGTTCCTTAAAATTCTGTGACCTTGCCGAAAATCATGCCGGCATTTATCCCCGCTTCTCCAACACCTACGAATGGGATATTGCTGCAGGACATGCCATTATCAAAGCAGCAGGTGGTGAAGTGTATTCCCTTATCTCCAGACTTCCCATAAAGTATAACAAAGATGACATGCTTAATCCGGCATTTATTGCTTTTGCCGATAAAAATCTCTCAGACCGTTACTTTTCTGAATTTTCTCCTTAAATAAGGATAGGAGAATACCGACATGATAATGATCAATGCCCCCATGTAAAATCCTATGGACATCCTTTCGGCATCGGGGAAGAAGAAAAATGCCATAATAATACCATATACCGGCTCCAGGTTGATTGCCAGCACTACGTTGTAAGCTGAAAGCACTTTCATGATGTCAACGATGGCCGTAAAAGCATAAGAGGTGCAAACAAAACTCAATACCAAAATGTAAAAAAGGTCCATCCACGACATGCTGAAAAGCTGCGCGGAAAAAGCCCCGGTAAACCCAAAAAACAGAGTAATAAAAACAAAGCCCCCTATCATTTCATAAAAGCTGATTACCGTAGGATGATATTTCAGGCTGATGGTACGGTTAAGCACCACAAAAAGGCCGTTGAGCAATGCCGACAAAAGGGAGTATAGAATACCCTCAATGTAATGAAACTCGTAGGAAAAAATAATATAGATACCTGACAGGATGACCAGCCCCAGGAAAACTTCCACCCAGAAAATCCTGCGTTTTTGCACCAGGGGCTCAAGAAAACTGGTAAACAGGGTAGTGGAAGCAAAAACCCCAAGGGTTACAGAAACATTGGAAACGTTGATGGCATGAAAAAAAGTGATCCAGTGCAGGGCCACCAGCAAACCTATGCCATAGAGCGGTAACTGTTTTTTTAAAGACAGCCGAAAGGGTATTTTGCGAAAAAGGAAAAAACCCCAGAGACCCACAAAGGCAAAAAACATACGGAACCACACCAGGTCGGCAGCCGGCAGGGTAATCAGGGCACCCAGAATGGCAGTAAATCCAAGAAGCACCACCACCACATGCAGGTGAAAGTATTGCCTTAAAAGTCCTGTATCCATTTCACTTCTTATTAAAAAAACTTTCCACAGCCGTTTTGGCGTTTAAAAACCGGTGTTCGCCCAGGCCGCTAACCACGCGGTAAGGGAATCCATATTCTTTGATTTCTCTTTCGTACCAGTTAAAAAAGTAGGTACGAAGGTGAGGATGCTCTCTCTGTTCATCATACTCCCACGGCATATCCACATCACAAAGCAGAAACAGATCATACCGGTTTTCTTTTATTTTATCAAGAATAAAAGGATGACAATTACCATATTTATGAAGGCTCCAGATTTTGGTCACAAGGAACTCGGTATCGCAGAACAAAAAGCCGGAAGCTCTGGGCTCCATTTCTTTTTCCAGTCTATACTGCCCTTTGGCAATTTCAAGGATGTCATCCTGATGGTAGTCCCGCTTTAAGCTGTCAATATAATTACGGGCAAATTCAGGAACAAAAACCGTGTCGAAAGATTTGGCCAGTTTTTCTGCCAGCCAGCTTTTGCCGGTTGACTCCGGACCTGTTATGGCAATTTTCTTCAGTTTCGTCAAAACAGGATTATTTATTGCTGCAGGTTGGCATTAATCACCTTCATTACAAATACACTTTTTTCATCCTGCGTAAAGGATGCATCCATTTCCCGGGTAATGGCTTCCATCACTTTTCGGTACTCTCCAAATACCTGGGTACTCATATTATTTACCTGGCAGGTAATGCCGGCATGGGCCCGGAGGCGGTCAATAAAATTACTGATATCGGGTACATACTCCCTTCCAAGCGGGTACATGCTGATTTCTACAGATACTTCCATCGTTTTTTTGATGACAAATTTAATATTAATAACAGGAGTGCATTCACAGAAATCATTTGAACGAAAAAAATCTCATTATTTAATTGTTGTTCTTATCCTGTCTTCATTACTCCAACCCCCATTGGCTAATTTATACAGGAAACCCCTGTTAGCCTTGTCCCTCCCTTAACCTTAATAAAGTAATTTCATTCTCCGGAAATGAATGGAATACTGCTGTTAAGCTGGCTATCGGAAACCTGTTTCTTTTTTAATTACACAAAAGGCACATTAATATTATAGCTTTTTTATGTAGGGAGAAAAACTAATTTTTTCAGAAAAAAATGCCGGAAATTCTGGAAAATTGCAACATTTTGTCTTTGGATTGCAAAAATAAAACCGGATTTTCCTTAAAGTTTATATTAGGGAAAACCCTTATAATCTAGAGCTATTAAAAATGAGTATAATAAAAT
>SLRE01000010.1 GCA_007131125.1 Bacteroidales bacterium
GAAGACCAAAATTAACGAATTCTTGTGTATTTGTTTATACTTTCATGATGAATTTAAATTTTGCCATTTTGATTCACCTGAACAAAAAATACTTGTACATCAATTAATTACCCAAAAAATATTCAAATGAGACCAAAAAAAATCCGGATTTTATTTTTCCTCTCCCTGTTTTTAGTCTTTCCGTTTGCCAATGGTTATGGTCAAACCCCGGAGCAGGGCAGAGAACTTATCAGTGTGAGCATTGGTTTTTACAATGTTGAAAACCTTTTTGATACCATCAACGACCCTACCATACGTGATGATGACTGGACACCCGAGGGTTCAAACAGGTGGAATACCAAAAGGTACAATGAAAAACTGGAAAACCTTGCCGAGGCCATTGGGAAAATGGGCACTGACCTTAACCCCGACGGGCCGGCTGTTCTTGGCCTGGCCGAAGTTGAAAACCGTGCTGTGCTGGAAGACCTGGCGGCCCAGGAAAAAATAAAGGACCGCAATTACCAGGTGGTGCATTACCCAAGCCCCGACCGCCGAGGTGTAGATGTGGCATTCTTTTACAACCCAAAATATTTTCGCTACATCAGCAGCCAGGTGATCCCAACCATTATTGAGGACCGGCCTGATTTTAGAACCCGTGACCAGCTTTTGCTTACCGGTGAACTCATGGGTGAACGCATGCACTTTATCGTGGCACACTGGCCCAGCAGGGTAGGGGGTGAGCGCCGCAGCAGGCCCCTTCGTATTGCCAAAGCCGACCTTGCCATGGCAGTGATCGATTCCATCCTGGATGCGGAGCCCGGTGCAAAGATTTTTAAAATGGGCGATTACAACGACAACCCAACCGACATCAGCATACGCGACCATCTCAGGTCGAGGGGGAGCAAGGAAAATCTCCAGGAAAATGAGTTGTATAACCCATTTGAGGAGTTCTTCAAAAAGGGTGTAGGCACCAATGCCTGGAGGGATACCTGGAGCCTGTTTGACCAGATTCTGATAACTCCCGGAGTGCTGGGAGATGATTACAGCGAATTCAGGTACCTGCGTGCCGAAGTATTCAATCGGCCCTTCCTGCGTCAGCCATCCGGAAGATTCAAGGGCTATCCTTACAGAAGCTTTGGTGGAGGCGTTTACCTGGGGGGTTATAGCGACCACTTCCCGGTTTATGTCTGGTTGGTAAGAGAAAAATAAAACCTTCTGCCATGCCCGGAACCAATTTATCAAAAACAACCAAAAAATCAGCTTCACCCCGTAAAAAGGCCAAACGGAAAAAAGTCCAATACCGCAAAATGGCCTTTAAGCTGACCAAAGGACAAAAAGAAGCACTGGAGCGCCTGTGCCAGAACCAACGCACAACTCCGGTGCGCTTTTTAAAGGCTTTGGTAAACAAGCATGTAGAGCGCTACCGGAAAAATGGCTGCCCTCCTTCTTATGTCACCGAAAACCAACTGGAACTTTTTGACGACCTGGAAAAGGAATAACCCTCATCGTTGATGGTTTTTCTTTTGTTTGCCCAAAGGCTGATTATTTTAATTCGGCAATGGTTGTTCCTGCACCACCCCTGTCGGGATGTTCATCCCGGAAACGCCTGACCTCAGGCACTTCCTGAAGGTAATCCCTTACGATTTGACGAAGAATGCCGTCTCCCTTTCCATGAAGGATGTTCAGCTGCTTTACTCCCAGTAGTATGGCATCGTCAACAAAACTTCGCAACTGGCTGATGGCTTCATCCGCCCTTTTCCCCCTGAGGTCAATCACCGGGTTAAAAGCTGCCGCTTTTTCGTTGATGTTGAATTGGGTTCGGATTTTGGTGGGCCGGACCGGTTGACCTGGCAGGCTGCTCTTTTTAATTTTTTCGAGTGAAGCCAATGGGGTTTTAAATTTAATGCTGCCAAATGAAACCACTGCTTTTTTTCCGGATATTTCCAGAACTTCTCCAATGGTTTGCTGACCGTTAACCTTAACGGCATCTCCCGGTTTTATTGGAGAGGGGTCGATGGCAACGGACTGCTTCTCTCTTTTTTTGTCTTTGGGTTTGGGTTTCTTTTGTTTTTTCAGAGCCTCCTCCTGCTCCCCTGCAAAGGCATCCAGGGTTTTGCGGGCTTCACGGGTCTTTTCCTTGTCGGCCCGGGCTTCTTTGATCTCCCTGATGGTTTTTTCAATGATTTTGTTGGTACCCGACAAAATATCCTTTGCTTCCCTTCGTGCTTCAACAAGGATATCACTTTTGCGGGTTTCCAGCTCGTTTTTGAGCTTTTCATATTTTTCGATCATTTCCGCCAAAAAATGATCTGCCGAACGCAATTGCTTTTCTTTTTCTTCCAGTTCTGTTTTTTTCAGATCCAGGTCCTGAAGCTGACGGTCGAAATCCAGTTCCTGGCTGCCTGCATGCTGGGCGGCACGTTCCAGGATATGTTCCGGCAATCCGATGGTTTTGGCAATTTCAAAGGCAAAGCTGCTGCCCGCATTTCCGGTTTTGAGCCGGAACAAAGGTTTCATGTTTTTGGTGTCGAACAGCATGGAACCGTTTACAATTCCGTCATGCTTGCCGGCCATGAGTTTGAGGTTGGCATAATGTGTGGTGATCACTCCCAGGGCTTTTTTCCGGCTAAGCTGCTCCAGGATGGCTTCAGCAATAGACCCTCCAATGCGGGGCTCCGTACCTGCACCAAACTCATCTATCAGGAAAAGAGTTTTTTCGTTGCTCTTTTCCACAAAGTATTTCATGTTCAGCAAATGCGAACTGTAGGTGCTCAGGTCATTTTCAAGGGACTGCTCATCCCCGATATCGATAAAGATCCGGTCAAATATTCCGGCTTCGGAATAATCCAGCATGGGCACCAGCAGTCCGCATTGAAGCATGTATTGGAGCAACCCGCAGGTTTTAAGGCAAACCGATTTACCTCCTGCGTTGGGCCCGGAAATGACA
>SLRE01000062.1 GCA_007131125.1 Bacteroidales bacterium
CTGCGGTCAAGCACCGAAATAATGCTGTCGGTCCTGAACATATGCAGCCCGCCAAGGTTAGAGCGCAGGTAAAGTATAAAACTGAGCAGAAACTGGTTAAATGCAAGAATGGCAAGCATATTGATCTGCTGCCTGCTGTAATTGATAAACAAGGCCGATCCAAAAGTCACCAGCAGGTAAAAACCAAAAAGAAGTAATTTCAACACCAGAATATTGGAAAGATGCTTTCGGAGCAGATGATTATTCTGCGCAATATTTTTATTGTTGAAGTTGGTAATTCCAAAGTCCAGCAGAATATTAAAAAGAAAGGAAAAGTTTAGGATGGCAAAATAAAACCCATACTCCGAGGCTCCAACGGTATTTTGCACGGTACGGTCGATACCCAGAATCCAGAAGGGCTTGATCAACAGGTTTAAAACCAGCAGTAAAACCAGGTTTTTTAAAAATTTCCGTTGCATGCAGCTGCAGTTTACGGTATTGACCGGATAAAACCCCGGATTTAGCCGTTAATCTTCAAAATTATAAACTTTTACAATGGTAAATACTTTTTTGGAAAATAATTCCATGGGGGCGTCCGGACGAAATATCATTTTTATTGGTTCCGGATACTATTAAAGGGTTATATTATGTTAATTTTGCATTTTTGCAAATTCAACCCAAATATATAAGGGCAAATTGCCGTTATTTATGCAAACTACAGGTTATCCGGCAGATTAAATACCCGTTTATGAAGTTAAAAATTGGAGATAAGGTATTGTTTTTAAATGAGAAAGGCGGGGGCATTGTAACCAAAATCGTTGACGAGCAAATAGTGCATGTTGCTGTTGAGGATGGTTTTGAAATCCCTTATGCTGTCAGCGATCTGTTAAAGGCCGGTGGAGGTGCTACAGATGAAGACAGAAGCCGGATCCATCCCCAGAGGAATTTTGAAGATACCGATGAGGAGGTCAGCCCGCTTTATGCCATCCCCAACAAACCCGACCAGTTGAAAGAAGGGGTTTACCTTGCCATGGTCCCCCGCGATCAGGAAAACCTTCTGGAAACCCCGATGGATTTTTTCCTGTTAAACCACGGTGCACAGCAGCTTTTGTTCAGCCTGTACCTTAACCGATCAGGGAGTTACCATGGAGAGGAATTCGGGTTTATTGAGCCATACAGCAAGCTAAGGATAAAAAAAGTGGAGAGAACCGAAATAGAGGATTGGGCCAACGGCCTGGTGCAGGTGGTTTTTTTCAGCGAGGGAAAAACCACTCCACTCCCCCCTGCTTCGGCCACCATAACCTTTAAACCGGTAAAAATCTATAAAGAGGACAGCTTCTCTTATGAAAACCTTTTGAGGAAAAAAGCCATGATCGTTGAGCTGGTCACCCTGGAGAATCTTTCCATGAAGAAACCCCGGGAGGTTGAGAATGAGGAAAACATCAAGATATTGCAGGAGAAGCTAAAGGGATCTGCCCCTGAGCGCCCCGTTAAAAAAGAGAGCAAAAGCTTTCTGGACAAACACAAAGTGGATGACAAGATAGCAGAAGTTGACCTTCATATTGGTGAACTCACCGAACATTTTGCCAATCTCAGTAACAAAGACATGCTGAACATACAGATGGATTATTTCAAAAAATGCATGGAGGAGGCAAAAAAGGAGCGTTTGGCCAAAATTATTTTTATCCATGGGGTAGGCAATGGCATATTAAAAAACGAAATGCTGCGTTTTTTGCGTAGCAGCGATGGCATAGATTTTTATGATGCACCTTATGCACGATATGGGATGGGTGCCACAGAAGTACTGTTTTACCGAAACACAAAATAACGTTCTTTAAAAAAAGGCAGGCCGTCCTGTCGCTTCCCGCCAAAAGCGGGGTGAGGAAAGTCCGGGCAACAAAGAGCAGCATACTTCCTAACGGGAAGCCGGTTTGCCTTCGGGCAGGCCGCGAGAAAGTGCCGCAGAAAACAACCGCCTAAGCCCCGCATTGCGGGGCCGGCAAGGGTGAAAACGTGAGGTAAGAGCTCACGCCAATGGGAGGCAACTTCCATTGGGGGCAAACCTTATGCGTTGAAAGGCCAAATATACCGGGGCTTGAGGGTTGCTCGCCCAATCCCGGAGGGTAGGCCGTATGAGGCAGGATGTGAGTCCTGCCCTGGATAAATGACAGGAGTCCCGCTTTGTCGGGATCACAGAACCCGGCTTACAGGCCTGCCTTTTTTTACATATTTTCAATACAGCATTTTAAGATTATCAGGTTAGTAAACCCGCTTATTAAATTCAGCAATAATGATAAAAAAGCTCTTCCCCTGGTTGTTCTTCTTTATTATGGCCTTTCCTATTTCAGGTGTGGCCCAGAAGTCAGCCATCCACGATGATCCTGATGCCACCTACCGACAGGCTCTGGACCTTTTTAACAAAGAAAAGTTTGGGGCGGCAAAAAAACTGTTTCTGGAAACAGCGGAAAACATTTCCGACCCACAATCCCTTGTAAGGGCTTCGGCTAAATTTTATGCAGGCCTTTGCGCTGCAGAGCTGTTCAATCCCGATGCCGAAAAACTGATCATGGATTACCTGAGGGTCCACCCCACCCATCCCGGGCAAAATCTGGCAAGGTTTCATATGGGAAGCCTCAAATACCGTGAAAGGGAATACGAGGATGCCGTAAAATGGTTTGCTTCTGTGGACCGGGCAGTGATCGGAAATGAATACCGGGATGAATATCTCTTCAAAAAAGGCTACAGCCATTTTATGACTGAACAGCTTCGTCCGGCAAGGATGGCTTTTGCAGAGATCACCGACCAGGGTTCAGCCTATTTCAGCCCCGCCACTTATTATTATGGGCACATTGCATACCTTGAGGAAGATTATCAAACCGCCCTGACTTCCTTTGAAAAGCTGACCGGTGACCGCAGCTTCGGCCCTATAGTGCCTTATTACATTAC
>SLRE01000079.1 GCA_007131125.1 Bacteroidales bacterium
ATAAAGCTGAACAAACCGTTTTCTTCATATACGCCCCAGATATCATCCACCACCATATCGCTTTCAACCAGAACAGACCGGTTGGGGTCGCCATGCCACTCTCCGCCATCCCATCCCTCACCAAATGCATTGGAGAAGTATTTGTATTCTTGAAGCCCCATTTCTACCTCTTCTACCACGGCCGTATATAAAAACTCATTGGAGTCTGCCGGAGTGCCCTCCACTTTAATTGCATCAAGAACGATCTGGAACATATCGAACACATCCCAGTGCCGGAAAGCAATATAGATATCCTGCCCCAGGTAATTTCCCAAGCCAATGGTTCGTAAGTGCCAGTTGCCATCCACCAATGTTTCTGACCAGACGGAGGTAAAGTCAGATAAGTCAGTTCCTGTTGTGGAGATCAACACATCATACTTTTCCTCAGCCCAGGAAGGATCCTGTGCTTTTATATAAAAGCTCAGCTCATAATCTGTTTGAACATTCAGAATCTGGGGAGTGATCAGCCAGTTGTCGGGATAAAGTATTGAACCACTATTCCAATCCCAGGAAGCGGAAGCAATGGCGTAGTTGCCTACATAGGGATTATGGTAGATGGTAACAATAAACCATTCGTGTCCGTCATTGTTGGCGTCAATATTCAGCCAGCCTTCAGGAACCTGACCATCCTCAAAGGCTTCAAAAAAAATGGTCTGATACTTTTCACTCCCGGAGGCGGGCAGCATTTCAATGGATCCTTCCATGCCCGGTTCGGCCCATCCCGTGAATGTTCCGGTAAGGTATACATTGTGAAGATCAGGATCAAAGCCCACCGCTGTTTCCATATTCACATTAAAGGTAACTTCCCTCAAACCAATATCGGTGTTCAGGTTCACATCAATGGCTAAATCGCTGCCAGCAACGGTAAACATACCTGAAGCGGGCATATAAGCGTCTTTGGTGATGGTGTAAGAATAATTTCCGTTGGTTGCATCAAACCATGCCTGCCCGTTGTTGTCCGTAAAGAGTATCATTATGTCTGAATCGTAAGGCTCCACAAAAGCTTCAATGTTCCAGGCCAAATCAAAACCATATATTGAAGCATTTTGCCAGGGGTTGTCTCCATATTGAAGAAGGTCGGAAAAAGGTGTAAATTCACTGGTAATATCAAATGCTGCCGGAAAAACATTCACCCCGGGGTCATCGATGGCCCATCCGATCCATAATTCCTGGCTTGTGTCGATCAGGTAAGGGTAAGACAATTCCACCTCAACCCAGGCCTCCTGTGCCACTGTCATTGGTTGACTGACCATAACTACCGGGTCACTCATGTTGCCCTGCCAGATTTTGGCATTTCCACCATTGGGTAGATCGTTTATGAATATTCTGATCTTTGACACGGCCCATCCCTCGTAGGGAATCAGGTCTTCCGGCATCCACCGTATGGCATTATACCAGGTGGCTTCCATCGCTAAGCCAAGGGCAAGCTCATTAACATCAGTGAAATAATTAATCCAATGACCTTCTGATTTATCTGATTTGTTAACCGGCATCGGACCGGGTCGGGTAATGGGAGCAACCCCGAGATCACCCTGAACCGGCGGGTTGTCAGCATGTTGCTCTTTTAACAGGAACTTTTTATTTGGGATTGAAATAGGGCGGTGTAACTTTTTCCCGCTTTCTGATGAAATAACAATTTTTGCACCGGAAAGGGGGTTGTAATATTCATCGGTCACCGAAAATGTAACCGTATGCAGGTCATTACGATTTTTGGTCAATAAGTCGTTGACAAACAAACCAAAATCCTTTTCTATATTTCCGGCGGGTTTTTCAAGGGGTTCTGCAGCAAATACAGAAGAAATAATACACCATGTGAAAAGGCCTGTCAGATATAAGAAGATGGGCGGAAGTAAAATTTTTTTCATGGCATTTAAATTCGTTAAGTGAAGAATGAAAAGCAGGGATTTGTTATAATCCTTATTTGTAAGGATGAATCAAAGAAAGGCCTGTCCGAAAATCCGGAAACGGTTTCCGTTAAGGACCCTGGCTTTGTTGACTTGAGACTGTTTGCAAGGGCTGAAAATCAGTCAGGTATGCCATTGGTTGCATGTGGAAAAAGGATAAACCGGGGTTGGATTGATCCAGAATACTTTGGCAAAATTCAGCCAAATGGAGAGGCACCGGCAAAACCGGTCGGTCAAAACCAGGAGGATTTTAAAAGAAAAAAAAAACATATAAAGTTACAAAAAAATGCAATTAAAAGAAAAAATATAATTTTATAATTATTTTTTCCTCAAAAAAGATGGTTCAATTTTGAATTATTTGCTGCTTAGAATCAGAAAAGGAAAAAAAACTGCGGATTTGAAGATTTTCAGCAATTAGCCAGGGTTTAAAATGCTAATCCCTGATAACAACTTTTTTATTATACACTTTAATTCCTGATAAAATCCTTACAATATAGATTTCCCCTGGAAGTGCTTTAACCGGTATGGTAGCAGATGTTCTTTCCGATCTTTCAAAATAAACCTAAAAATTGCTTCCTTTTTTTAAGGGGTTTATGGGGCGGAAGGGTAAAAAAGAAAGTCAAAACTTCTTTACCTATTAAGAGTAAAAAGGCTTTGGTTTTTACGGAGAAGAGTTTGGTGTCAATCATTAACGGATTCCCGTGAAAGGCAATAAAACAAGGATACCAGGCTCATCACCCGGTATCCTTGCTTTTTCCTGACAATAAATTTCAGGGTAGTCAGAGCAGGTTTTCTTCCAATCATTTTCTTATGCCAATTCTACTGGAAGGCCTGTCTTTTCCCGGTGAAAATCAGTCCATCACCACCAGGGTTCCTGTTTTTTGAACCGTGGTTTTGTGGTTGTTCATCACCAGTTTATAGAAGAACACTCCTTTTGGCAGTTTTCCTTTTTCCACCTCCAGTTTAAATGCA
>SLRE01000283.1 GCA_007131125.1 Bacteroidales bacterium
CCCCGGATCCCGATCAGAATGGCCTGGTATTTATGAGTATCGGATCAAATGAAATATCCGGCGAAATTGTGGATTTGATCATCTGGGATTCGGAAAATTGCGAACCCTGCCAGACCTGGCAAACCCTCGAGTTTGAACACCTGGCCCAGATTGGTAACCCCGGCGAACCCTACATTGTGGAGTGCAAAGGGTTTTTTGAACTCAGTATCAATCTTGGTCAGGGCTTCACCTGGTTCAGCATTAATGTTAACCCCGGAAGCATGCTGGTGAGCCAGTTGATGTCAGATCTCTCACCCTGTGAAAACGACCGGATAATAGGACAAACCTCCTACGCCATTTATTTTAATGGCATCTGGATGGGCAGCCTGCAGGAGATAAACCCCGAAAATGGATACGTTATGGATCTGTGCAGTGCACAGGAGCTTTATCTTTTAGGGGCTCCGGCACCATCCATACCTTTGAACATATCACAGGGGTATCAATGGATAGGATATATTCCACAGCAATGCCTGCCGGTAAATACCGCATTGGGGAACCTCGTTCCCGAACCGGAAGAGAACGACCGCCTGATAGGGCAAACAAGCTTTGCAATGTACTATGGGGGGTTATGGCTTGGCTCCCTGACAAACTTATGCCCGGGAGTGGGCTATGTATCTGCATTAACCCATTCATCCATTCTTCAGTATCCTGATGAATCGAAATGCACCATTAGCCCCGACATCCCTTATGCATCCCTCATGGATGATGAGAACCATGGTGTGGTAAGGCATATGGAGCATACCATGAACGTAGTTGGAAAACTTGTTGACCCGGAAGGTTTCATCACACAGAATGAAAATAACCTGATCATTGCCCTTTCAGGGAATGAAAGAAGAGGGGCTGCCAGGCCCGTGGCCGAACATGATGGCCTGATCTTTCTGAGCATTGCGTCCAACATTTATGAAGGAGAGCAAATAAGATTCATGGCATGGAGCGATGAACTGCAGCAGTTTATCGGAATCAATGAAACCGTAACCTTTGAGTCCCTTGGCTTAGCGGGCAACCCGGCTGCTCCCTTCCTGTTTACAATGTCCGAACCTCTCGGAGTGGATCCGGAAGCTACTTTTCTGCCATTCATTGGAGAGCCTTACCCCAACCCAACGCTTAACCGGCTGAATATCCCCTATTTCCTTGCCGGACCAGGGGAGGTAAGCCTGCAAATAAGCAACACTCACGGGCAAAGAGTATACAGCGAAACCATGAAGCAGCAAATACCGGGAGAACACACCTGGGTGTTGAAAAACCTGAATTTACCCTTTGGGGTATACTTTTATAAAGTTGATCTTGACAGCCAGGGTAAAACCCTTCAAAAAGCCGGGAAGTTTATAATTATGGAATAGCAATCGTTGAAGATATTATCAGATGAAAGCGATCACCGGCGGCTTTGCCCTGGCAAGGCCGCTGGTTTTTTCCGCCCTCCTTTCCCGAAAGTAAACTATACCTGCCGGAAAAAACAGGCCCGACCAAATAAATACAATGTTTCATCAGGAAGCTATTATTACTATATAAAAATGATAGCTATTGCCATCCATGTTTAACAAGATCACTGCCAATAATCCTTCCTGATCCGGTTAAGGAGAGATCACTGGTATTGAATGATCAAAAAGCCCATTCCCGCATGGTTAAATGAGGGTCTTCTGTTGAACCACTTTTTCAGGGGAGATGAAGTTTGAAGCAGGATAAAAAAAACCACTTGCAACGAAAATGTTGCAAGTGGTTTATATTTTTGGGGCGTGGTACCACCCGGAATCGAACCAGGGACACACGGATTTTCAGTCCGTTGCTCTACCAACTGAGCTATGGTACCTTGCCTTTAGACTTTGCAAATTTAGTTAAACATTTTTAAATCACAACAAGTTTTTATTTAATTATCGGGCGGCAAGGGTTTTTTTCATACTTTTGTCTCTCATTTTCAATGCAAAATAATTGGGATTAAATTCCGTTTTCATAGGCAAACTTTTTTGCCTGCCGTTTGCCCCCCACAGTTGCACCGCAAAGAAATCCTTCAGGAAAATCATCCTGAAGAAAACAAGGTATTGATTTTATTTTATGAACCTGGTTATTGATATAGGCAACACCCTGGTAAAAACCGCCACTTTTTCCAACGGCAAGATTGGACAGCAAAAAACCTCAGCCAACCTGGATGTGATCGAATCCATGGCCAGGGAACTACAAGACAGCCTGGAAGCGGTTATTATCAGCACGGTTCGTGACATCCCACCGGAGCTGGATTTTTTAAAGAGCCGGGATCTGTTTTACCTGGAGGCTTCACCAGCCACTCCAACCCCTGTGAAGAATCTTTACGCAAGTCCCGAAACCCTGGGTATGGACCGTTTGGCAGCAGGTGTTGGAGGGCAGCATTTTTTTCCGGGAAAAGAAGTTTTGGTGATCAGCGCAGGCACCTGCCTCACCTACGACCGGGTAACAGCAAAGGGAGAATACCTTGGAGGAGCCATCTCCCCGGGTATGCAAATGCGTTTTAATGCACTGAACACTTATACCAACCGCCTGCCTTTGGTTAAAACTGAAAGCCAGGATGTTCCCCTTGTCGGGGAAACCACCCAAAAGTCAATCCTTTCGGGAGTTATCAACGGAATGGTCGCAGAAATCGATGGTATCATAGACCAATACCAAAAACAACACAAAAACATTCACATCATTTTCAGCGGAGGCGACATATTTTTTTTTGACAAAATGCTAAAAAATAGGATATTTGCAATCGAAAATATTGTTTTGCACGGACTGAATAAAATCCTTGAATATAATGCACAACACCATAGCAATTAAGCCGTTTAAGCTATTTTTCGCAGTTTTCAGTCTGCTGTTTTTCCTGACGGCCGCTGAAGCACAAAACCGCATCAACACTCCTTACTCCATTTACGGGGTCGGTGATTTGCGGCTAAACCAGAACTTCAGTAATTTGGGTATGGGAGGGATTGGAGTTGCCTTTGGTAACAACCGCAGCATAAACGAAGTAAACCCGGCATCTTACACCCGCCTGGATACCACTTCTTTTGTTTTTGAAGCCACGCTTTTCTCCCATTTCGCCGAACAGGAAACTGTGGATCAAAGTCAGCAGTCCAATTATTCTTCATTAGGCAGTCTTGCTTTCGGGTTTCCGGTTACCAAGTGGTGGGCTTTTGGCTTTGGCCTGAAGCCCTTCAGTTCGGTAGGCTATAAAATGAGCGACGAATCTTTTGATGAGCAGTATGGCAACATCGACTACCTTTATGAAGGGATGGGCGGCATCAACCAGGTTTTTCTGGGAACAGCCATTGAACCTGTTCGCGGGTTAAGCATAGGGGTGAATGCCTCTTATTTATTTGGCAACCTTGACCGGCACACTACCGTTTCTTCCGATTCTTCAGGTTTTTTTCAAACCAGCCTGATCAATAACAACCAGGTAAATGGCTGGCACATGGCCCTTGGGGTTCAATACGAGCATCGCTTTGCCGAAAACCGCTCCCTGACCTTTGGCGCAATTTACGGTAATGAAACCGATATCAGCGCCAGTAAAAACGAGATCGTTCGAAGGCAGCTGCCCGGGGTAACCCGCTGGGATACCATCCGTAAGGCAGAGGTTGCCTCCGGTAACCTGACCATCCCCTCCTATTATGGGGCCGGAGTGTTTTTTAAATTCAACCCGCAATGGCAGGCCGGACTGGACTATACCTATCAGAACTGGGAGGATTACCAGATATACGGTACCACCGAAGACCTGAACAACAGCTACCAGGTTGCCTTTGGATTGCAGCACAATCCCGAGGTAACCACCTACACAACTTTTCTCAGCCGGATGGAGTACCGGGCCGGATTTCGCTTTGGCCAATCCTACCTGAAACCCAACGGGAATAACATTGACGAGTTTGGCATAAGTTTTGGGGTTGGACTACCCATAAGGCGGTCTCTATCAGGATTAAACATTGGCGTGGAATACAGCCAGAGAGGCACCACAGACGACAACCTGATCAAGGAAAACTTTTTCCGCATCACCCTGGGTGTTAATGTTTACGAAAGATGGTTTATCCGCCCAAGATTTTTCTAAGCACACATAATCAACAACTAACAATAAAAAAATGAAACCGAACTTTTTAAGAATAATCACAGTAACCTTTGCCCTGCTATTTGCCGGTGGAATATTTCAGGCAGGAGCCGCTAACACAAGTGCGGAAGCTTTAAACATGGAAGCTTCAAGCTCTCATACTGCAGACATGAGTGCCCACCTGATGCAGGATGAACCGGGAAGATTTGGAGAAGACAGTGCGCAGTGCGTAAGGAACTGGTCGTTGTATGCCGAATATTACCGCCAAAGGAATTTTGAAATGGCTTATGAGCCTTGGAAGTGGATGTTTTTGAACTGCCCTGCAGCTACCCAGAACATTTACATTCATGGTGCCAACCTTTTAAGGAACCGGTATGCCCAGGAAACTGACCCCCAGGCCAGGGAAGGCATTGTAGATACCCTTATGATGCTGTATAACCAGCGCATTGAATATTTTGGAAGGGAGGGGTTTGTGCTTGGCCGTAAGGCTGCTGACCTTTACCAGTTCAGGCCCGACAGCGTGCAGCGGCATTATGAACTTAGTGAAAAGTCCATTGAAAAAGAGGGACTTGGCTCTCAGGCAGATGTGCTGCTGATCAACTTTCAGGCAGCCACCAACCTTTATGAAGCCGGCATGATTGAAGGCCCCAAAATTGTTGAGAAGTTTTCGCGTGCAAGCGATATAATTGATTACAACCTGGAGAACAACCCCCAGGATTCCATTTATTTCAACCCCGCTAAAGAAAATATTGAGGCATTGTTTGAGCCTTTCGCCAGTTGCGACAACCTGGTTGCATTATTTGAAGACCGCTTCCAGGAAAACCCCAATGATCCCGACTTGCTGGAGAGGATCACCAGCATGCTGGATGATTCCGGTTGCCGGGATACCGAGCTTTTTTACCAGGCTTCCAAAAACTATCACGAGTTAAACCCCAAAGCCGAATCAGCATTTTTAATGGGTCGCCTGGAAAATGATCGTGGCAACCATGGGCAGGCTATCACTTACCTGCAACAGGCCATTGAACTGTATAAAGAAAAGGAAGAAGATGTTACCAGCGAAAAATTCAGGACTTACCTGCTGATGGCCAACATTTCTTACCGTGACCGCAACCGCATGCCCGAAGCCAGGAACTTTGCGCGCAAGGCCGAGGAGGTGAACCCTAATGACGGCCGCCCCAACATTTTGATCGGCGAAATGTATGCTGCCAGCGCAGAAGATTGCGGTGACGATGATTTCACCAAAAAGGTAGCTTACTGGGTTGCTGTTGACGAGTTTATCAAGGCCCGGGATGCCGCAGAGGATCCGACCGTTGAAGAAAGAGCCAGGGAACTGATCAGGACTTACCGCCAGTATTTCCCTGATAACGAGCTGATATTCTTCCATGGATATAGCGAAGGCGACTCCTACAGGGTGCAATGCTGGATCAATCAAACCACCAGGGTAAGACCCAGATAATAAAATGAAAAGCACATTTTTAAGCGCTTCTTTTTTATTCAAACCAAAAAACATTGCCATTCTCATTGGGGTGGCAATGTTTTTTTCCTGCCAGCCAGATCTTGAAACCATTGAAACCCTTACCAAAACGGACGAAACCCCGGTTGAGTCGGGGTACAATATCAAGATCGTTTACAGCAGCCATTCCCATATACGCATGATACTGGAAGCCCCGCGCATGGATCGCTTCGAAGGGGAGGAACCATACCTGGAGTTGCCCGAAGGGGTGTCGGTGGTTTTTTATGATTCCCTTGAAAATGTAAACTCCACCATGTCGGCCAATTATGCCATCAGTTATGAAAAGAAAAATTTGCTTGAAGCCCGCAACGATGTGGTGGTAGTCAATGAACTGAACGAACAGCTCAACACGGAGCTCCTGATCTGGGATCAGCAAAAGGAGATCATCTATTCCGACAAATTTGTGAAGATCACCACCGAAGATGAGGTATTATACGGTGATGGATTTGAAGCCGACGAACGTTTCAGCCAGTGGGTAATAAAAAAGCCCAGGGGAACCTTTTCCATTGACACGGCCCCACCCGACACATTGCCATCTGATGAGGGGGACCGCCTGGAAGAAGCCCCTATAGAACAATAGCATTGTTTAAATTAATATTCACATTCAAACGGTTTAATTGTTAACTTTGAATTGAAAACCAAATATTTAAGACCAAAGTGGATAGTTTTGCCCTTTCTGCAGTTGTCCTGATTATTTTCCTAAGCCTTTTGTTTTCGGCCTTTTTTTCGGGCATGGAGATTGCTTTTGTATCGGCCAATAAACTCAAGGTGGAGGTTGACAGAAAAAGCGGGGGCTTTTCGGCAAGGTTTCTTTCCAGGTTTGTCCGTTCCCAGTCCAGTTTTATTTCCACCATGCTGGTTGGCAACAATATTGCACTGGTAATATATGGTATTGCCTTTGCCAACCTGCTTCAACGTATTATTGTCAATGCCTATCCGGGGTTTGAAGGTTATGACGCGGCTTTGCTGATCATACAAACCATCATATCCTCTTTGATCATTTTAATATTTGCCGAATTTTTGCCAAAAGCCCTTTTCAGGATTAATCCCAATAGTTTTTTAAGCTTTTTTGCCTTTCCGGTCAACCTGATCTATTTTTTGCTTTATCCGTTGATCAGACTAACGGTGGGGCTTTCAAACTTTTTGCTGCGTTACCTGGTAAAAATGGAGCCTCCGGATGATAAAAAGGTTTTTGATATTGTGGATATGGATAATTACCTGAGGGAGTTTGGGCAAAACGATGAAAGTGAGCAGGAGTCGAGCCGGGAGTTGCAGATTTTTAAAAATGCCATTGAATTTCCGGATATTAAATTAAGGGAATGCATGATTCCCCGCACAGAAGTTGTTGCGGTTTCGGAAAATGAATCCCCCAAAGCGATCCGCAATGTTTTCTCACAGACCGGGCTTTCAAAGGTGCTTATTTTCAGAGAATCCATAGACAACATCATCGGGTATGTGCATGCATTTGACTTTTTCAGCCAGCCCGAAGATATTCATCGCATCATCCGCCCGATATTGCTGGTGCCCGAAACCATGCATGCCAACAAACTGCTGAAAAACTTCATCCAGCAAAGAAAAAGCATTGCCGTGGTAGTGGACGAATTTGGGGGCACATCCGGCATCATTACCATTGAAGATATCATTGAGGAGATCTTTGGAGAGATCGATGATGAATATGATGTGGATGAGCACCTGGAGAAAAAAATCAGGGACAATGAGTATGTTTTCTCTGCCAGGCTGGAAATAGATTACCTGAACGAAAAGTTTGGGCTGAAGCTTCCCGAATCGGAAGAATACGAAACCCTGGGGGGGCTTATCCTGAATCATTTTGAAAGTATCCCTGAAAAAGGGCAGGAAATCAACATTGGAGAAATGGTGTTCAAGATACTACAGGTAAGTGAAAAAAGAATAGAACTGGTGCACTTAAAAGTGTTAACTAACTGACTAAACTAATTTTAAAAATTACCCTGATTAATTAAAATTTCTGTTATACCTTTGCACTCTAAATTTTTTAAATAGGATTATTGTAATATGGCTGTTATTAGAAAAATAAGAAGTTATTCCGGTCTGCTGATCGCAGTGATCGGTATTGGCCTTGCCGCTTTTGTTCTTGGCGACTTTCTTGGTTACGGGCCCATGCGCGGCCAAAGAGTAGATGTGGGCCGAATAGACGGCACCTCTATTCCATACCAGACTTTTGAACAAAGAGTAAACGACCAGATGGAGAACTGGCGGCAGCAAACCGGCCGACAAACCATTGAAGACCGCGACGCCTTTCAGATTCGTCAGCAGGTTTGGAACCAGATGGTCAGGGAAATTCTTCTCGGAAAAGAAAAAGAAACCCTGGGAATCGGGGTATCCCGTGAGGAACTTTACGACCTGATCCATGGTCCTGAACCCCACCCCATGATCGTTCAAAGTTTTACCGACCCGGCCACCGGGCAATACGATCCGGAGCAGGTGATCAACTTTTTAAGGAATTTCGACCGGCTTGAGCCCGGTGTCAGAAGTCAGTGGATCATGCTGGAGGATTTTCTCAGGCAGGATCGCCAGGAAACCAAATACAACAACCTGGTCGGCAAAGGGTTTTTTGTACCCTCCGCCCTTGCCGGCAGAGACTACCAGGATCGTAATGCAACCGCAGATATCAGGTTTATTTCAAAAAGATACCAGGATGTGGACGAAACGCAGTTCACCATATCTGACCGGGAGCTACGCAGGGTTTACGATGAGCATAAAAACCGTTTCAGGCAGGATGCGTCCCGCAGCCTGGATTATGTGACCTTTCCGGTGTTTGCAACCGACAGGGATAGGGAAGCCCTCAGAAATGAACTGATGAATTACAAGGAAGAGTTCCAGGAAACCGAAAATGTTCAGGTATTCATCAACTCTGTTTCCGACCGGCGTTTCGACCCCACCTATTTTGCAAAGGATGAGCTTTCTCCGGAAATTGATTCTGTTATGTTCAACAGTCCGGTTGGTACCATTTACGGCCCTTATGTGGAAGATGATGCTTATGTGCTTGCCAAGCTGGTAGATGTGCAAATGCGCCCTGACTCCATGCGCGCCAGCCATATTTTGATTGCACATACCGGATCGCAGGCAGCTACTCCTGAAACCACCAGAAACTATCAACAGGCTTTGGAAACCGCCGACAGCCTGCTGAACGTTGTCAGGAACAACCCTGCCCGTTTTGGGCAACTGGCCATTGAGTTCTCCGACGACCCCTCCGCAGCCATGAACCAGGGCGACCTGGAATGGTTCCGGGATGGAGATATGGTACCCGAATTTAATGAAGCCGTTGTTGAAGGTAGAGTAGGTTCTTTTGAAAAGGTTGAAACCGATTTTGGTTTTCATGTCATTCATATTACCGATAAAGCCCCTGCAACCCGGAAAGTGCAGGTAGCCAAGCTTACCAGGGACATTGAACCAAGCAGCCGCACCTACCAGGAAGTATATTCGCAAGCCAGCCGGTTTGCCTCCACCCTTAGGGAAAAAAGGGACTTCAATGAAACTGCAGATGAAAAAGGGGTAAGCGTAAGAACTGTTGACAACCTGAAAGAAATGGATTTCTCCATTCCCGGCATTCAAAACCCAAGGCAGATAATTCAGTGGGCTTTTGATCCCGACACACGCGTGGGGAATTACTCCAGGATTTACGACATTGACGACCGCTTTATCATTGCCAAACTTACCGAAAAGCGTGATGCAGGCATTCCTTCCCTTGATGAGATCAGGGATGAAATAAAGGAGATTGCCATCCGGGAAAAGAAGTTCGAGAAAATTGCCCAGGAAATGCAACAGGCTCTTGCCGAAGGAAACCTTGACCAGGCTGCAGAAGCATTGGAGCTTACCGTTCAGGAAGCCAACGATGTGCGCTTCAACATGACCAGCCTGCCGGGTGCCGGAAGAGAACCCATGGTAATCGGCTCCGTGTTTGCCATGGAAGCCAACACTATTTCACGCCCGATCAAAGGAAATGCCGGGGTGTTTGTTGTAGAAGTGGTGCGCAAGGAAGAAGCCACCATGCCCGAAGACCTCACGGCAGCCAGAGAACGCCTGCAAAATGATTTTAAGAACAGGGTGCGCACCCAGGTTTTTGAAGCCATTAAAGACAATGCCCGGGTTGAAGACAACCGCAGCATGTTCTATTAAAACCGAACTCTCATATAATTCACAAAAAAAGCCCGTTATGCGGGCTTTTTTTGTTTCGGTAATTTTCTAACAGGAATCCTTTAAACCGGAAACTCTCTCAGGGATTCATGCACACCTTTGTGGACGTCGTACCAGAAATCCAGTGCCGCCTGCTCCCGGTCCTTTTTAAACCGCTTCAACCATTCTTTAAGGTCTTCGTTTTTTTCACCTTCCTTTTCCTTTTTCAACAGAAAGGTATAAATAAAATCGATGTTGCGGCCGGGTTCCCAGAAAACAGAAGCATTGCGGCTGTTGATACGGCTTGCTGTCAGCTCAACGGCCTTCAGGAATTTTTCTTTCTGCCCAAACAGTTTACCGATAATACCCGGCATCATATCTTCGGCCCAGGCCCTGTGGAAACGGCAAATGCCGAGGTTGTCGATCATCAGCTCCTTTAGCATGCGTTCGGCGTTTTTGCGCCCCAGCTCCCTGGGCGGGATAAACTCCTTCCCGTAATCCATATAATACTTGCCCATAATAGCCATTGGCGAAAGAACCCCCGGTGTCCAGTACTGGTTGGGCACCATCCACCCATGGCGGGCAAAAGCAATGTAAATGAATAGGTCCATCACTTCTTTGCCCTTTTCCCTGGCCAGGTGGCGGGCAAATTTCCGGGCTCCCTCCTGCAGGTTGATCGTTCCGTTTTCCTTTACCATTTCATCCAGCAAAGCCATACCAATGCGGGCATTTTTTGCCGAGTCTTTCACCACATCAAACCCTTCAGGAGAAAAAACAGGTTTTTCTTTAATGCCCAGATCTTTGGGCCGGATCAGCCCTTCGTGCAAGCACTCCATCAGCCATGCCAGCACCCCGCCTACCGAAATGGCATCAAACCCCAGGCTGTCGGCTTTCTGATTGAGTTTTTCTGCAGCCCTTTGGTCAAATATTCCGCAAAGGGGGCCCATGGTCTGGTAAGGCTCATAGTCTTTTTTGAATTCGTGGTTGAGTTTTTTGCAAACGGCCGCACAAGGTTCTCCACAGGTTTTCTGCTGTTTTTTACTGATGGTTTCTTCATTGAATTGCTTCAGGTAATGGTCAAGAATAAATTCCTTGTGAAGTTTCAGCCTTTGTTCGGGAGTCCAGTGAATGGTCCGGTAGTTGAAGGCCATGACAAAATCGCCCTGGGTGGCAAAGTTTACCCCGAAGGTTCCGCCGGTATTGAAGGCCGGGTCATAGCGGTATTTGGTGGTAGCCTCCAGGTCTTTTGCGGAAAGCTTTTTCTGGTAGCGGTCCTGAAACCATGAGTCGGCCACATTCCGGTCGCGGAAATCCTCATCCACAAAAGATCCACCAAAAATGATGGCGGCAATACCGTGTTGCTGCAACAGCTTGGTACCGAACCCTCCCCTTCCGGCCCAGGTATCCACATAAGTCACCTTTTTCTTGCGTATGGGGGCCGATCCAATGGCTCCGAAGTCGGTATAAAGGGAAGCGGGGCCGGTGGCCAGCACCCTGGGGTCATTTTCATAGCGGCTGCCGAAAAGCTCCAGTGCCTCCTCCATAAGTGCATATACTCCTTTGCGGCCTTTTTCCCAGGTTTTCCGCAGGGGAATCTGCCGCAGCTCCACTTCCACTTCTTCTCCGTGATCGCGGTTCAGGTAAAGAA
>SLRE01000027.1 GCA_007131125.1 Bacteroidales bacterium
GAAAACCCCTGAGGATATGGATTTTCCCGGAGCAAAAGAGTTCGTCATCAATAAGCTTGAAAAAGAGCTTAAGCCCGCCCTTTACTATCATAATTTTCAGCATACCCTGGATGTGGTCAATTCTGTAACCACCCTTGCCACCATGGAAAAGGTTAATGGGGAAGACCTGATGATACTGCGCACGGCCGCATTATACCACGATACGGGTTTTTTATGGCAATATAACAACAACGAAGCCATCGCTAGTGAATTTGCCCGTATTACCCTTCCGGGTTTCGGATATGACAGACCGAGCATTGAAAAGGTGAGCAAGCTGATTCTTGAAACCAAGGTACCCCAGCACCCAACTTCACTTCTTTCGAAAATTCTTTGCGATGCCGACCTGGATTACATCGGCAGGGAGGATTTTTTTATTACCGCCCTGAGGTTGCACCGGGAATGGAGCGAAAACAGCGACAGAAAAATTACCTTTAAAGAGTGGTATCTCAAGCAGCTGCAGTTTGTAAAACACCACCATTACTTTACCCTATCGGCCAGAACCCTTAGGAATAACCGTAAGAAAAAGAATCTCTCACAGATCCGCGAGCTGCTAAATTTACTGGAAACTTCTGTAAACAATAAAAAAATGCCAATATATTCAGCTTAAAGTTGGATTTTAACAACATATTTTTGTAATTTGGTCATGTTATTATTTGCAATCCCACAACAGATTTTTTAACAAACTTAGACCTCATGGAACCCGAAAAAAAGAATGTTGTCCTGGTTGCCACAGACTTTACCCATGCCGGTGACAATGCCACAGACAATGCAGCTGTCCTGACCAGAGCCATCAATGGAAAACTGGTTTTACTTCATGTAATAAACAACCAAACCGAGAAAATCCTTAAAAAATCCAACAAGGGCCCCGACTACATCGATACCAAGCTTAAGGAAATAACCGATCACTTAAAAAGGAAACATGCCATTGAAACCGACTGTGTTGCAGAAAAAGGCAGCATTTTTTCTGCCATTCCTAAGGTAGCCAAAGAAAAAGAGGCCATGTACCTGTTTTTTGGCACTCATGGCAAAAAAGGCATTCAATACCTCATCGGCAGTTATGCCCTGAAAGTGATCAAAGGTTCACCCGCCCCGGTTTTTGTAGTACAAAAGCCCGCCGGTGATGTAGATTTTAAAAACATCATTTATCCCCTGGATGCGGAACTGGGATCCAAGCAAAAAGTTAAATGGGCCATCAACATGTACAAAGGAGCCGGAAGCCAGTTTCATATTTTTATCTATAACCCCAATGAACAGGAAACCCGGCAAAAGCTAAAGGCCGATCTAAGGCAGGTAACCAAGATCATGGAACACCATAAGGTGCCATACACCATTTCGTATGCCCAGCCCAAAGGAAATTTCGGTCGTCAGCTCATCAATTTTGCAAAGGAGAAAAATGCCGATGCCATGATGATCTCCACCGACCCGGAAAACCTTATCTGGAACCCCTTTGGTACCATTGACGAAATGGTGATTTACAACAAGGAAAAAATTCCTGTCATGTGTATCAATGTCAAAGACCTTAACCGGGTGATCGGAGGACCATAGTCCCCTGAAATAACCCATTCTTTAATATATAAGCCGGTATCTACCGGCTTTTTTTTATAATTTTACGGGCCTGCAATACATCGAATTTTTTTGTCAGAAAAAAATATTTTATGGACCTTAAGCAAGCCCGGGAAAGAGTTAAGGAACTGACCCAAAAGATCAATCACCACGATTACCTTTATTACGTTAAGGCGCAGCCCGAAATCAGCGATTACGATTATGATATGCTGATGAAGGAACTCATAAACCTGGAAAAGGAATTCCCGGAACTCAGGGAGTCCTCTTCCCCAACCCAGCGCGTGGGCGGACAGGTGACCAAAAAATTCCCTTCAGTAAAGCATAAATACCCCATGCTTTCCCTTGATAATACCTACAGCAAGGAAGAGTTGGCCAATTTTGACAATAGGGTAAAAAAAGGCTTGCAGGAAAATTTTGAATATATATGCGAACTCAAATTTGACGGGGTTGCCATTGGTATTACTTATGAAAACGGTGTACTGTTAAGAGCTGTGACCCGGGGCGACGGCGTGCAGGGAGATGAGGTTACCACCAATGTAAAAACCATCCGAAGCCTGCCCTTAAAAATTGAGATTCAGAAACTGCCATCGGAGTTTGAGGTTCGGGGGGAAATTTACATGCCCCACCGCAGCTTTCTGAAGTTAAACGAAGAAAAGCAGCAAAGAGAAGAAACCCCTTTCGCAAATCCCCGCAATGCCGCAGCCGGCAGCCTTAAGTTGCAGGATTCGGCAATTGTGGCCCAAAGAAACCTGGACTGCTTTGTTTTTGGGCTGCTGAGCGAGGAGATTACCTTTGCCTCGCATTGGGAAAGCCTTGAGGCAGCAAAAAAATGGGGATTTAAAGTCAACTCCATGAGCAGGAAGTGCAAAGACATAGATGAAGTTTTTTCATTTATTGAAACCTGCAACCAAAAAAGAAAAGAACTTCCGTTTGATATTGACGGAGTGGTGATCAAAGTAAACAGTTACCGTCAGCAGGAAAGGCTTGGTTATACCAGCAAATTTCCCCGCTGGGCCATTTCTTATAAATTCAAAGCTGAACGGGCTGCCACTCACCTTGAAGATGTGGTCTACCAGGTTGGCCGCACCGGAGCTGTAACCCCCGTGGCCGTTTTAAAACCAGTTCATGTGGCAGGCAGTACGGTAAAAAGGGCTTCACTTTATAATGCCGACAAAATGGGCGAGCTGAACCTGCATTTCCAAGACCTGGTGTTTGTTGAAAAGGGAGGGGATATCATCCCGAAAATAGTGGGAGTGGATGAAACCCATCGTCAAGCCGGGGCGCAAAAA
>SLRE01000161.1 GCA_007131125.1 Bacteroidales bacterium
AAGGATGATTGTTGAAAAACTGCAGAAATTGCTTCCTGAGGCCGGCTTTATTGTTGAGGAAGAAACCATATCCAAAAAAGGAGAGGTTTACAACTGGGTGGTAGACCCACTGGACGGCACCACCAACTACATCCATTCCATCCCGGTTTACAGCGTTTCCATTGCTTTAATGAAAGAAAACGAGGTGATCCTGGGGGTAGTTTATGAGGTGAACCTTGACGAATGTTTCTGGGCGACAAAAGGCAAAGGAGCTTTTCTGAATGGTAAGCCCATAAAGGTTTCCAAAGCTGCAACACTGGGTGACAGTTTGCTGGCCACCGGCTTTCCATATTTTGATTACTCCCTTATGGATAAATACATGGACCTGTTTGTGTGGAGCCTGCAAAACACCCACGGGGTCAGGCGGCTGGGAAGCGCAGCGGTAGACCTGGCATACGTGGCCTGCGGGCGGTTTGAAGGGTTTTTCGAATACAGCCTCAGTCCATGGGATGTGGCGGCCGGCAGCCTGATTGTTAAAGAAGCCGGGGGAATAGTAAGTGACTTCAGTCGCAAAGACAATTTTATTTTCGGGAAAGAAATCGTTGCCACCAACCGCTTGATTTTCGAAGAACTAATTGCAAAGGTGGAGTCTGTTTTTGGATAATTCAAAAAGCAATACTGCCTTGCCTGAAAAAATTTCTGTTTTCATGCTATGTCATAAAAGCAGTTACTTCAGGAAATATCCGGGAAGTTTAATAAAAGAGGTGGGCCGTCATCCATACCTTTCCTGAAAAAGTAAATTCTTTTAATGTTTTAACCAGGAAAAGTTTGATTTTTCCGGAATGGAAATTAAGGATGTTTTGATCTACAAATCAGATACCGAATAAAAAGCCAACATATTTTTATTAATTTAGAAAAAAATCCATAACCCTGCCAAAGGATGGAAGTTTTTACGGATACCTTTCTTGAATTTGCTGCCCTTTTAGGCATTGCAGTTATTGCGGGACTGATTGGCCGGCTACTAAAACAACCTCTTATTGTTTCGTTCATTGCCGTGGGGCTTCTGGTGGGCCCTTATGGTATTGACCTGATCCGCTCCGGAGAAAAGATCCATTTGCTCTCGGAAATGGGCATTGCAGTTTTGCTTTTTGCCGTCGGCTTAAAGCTGGATGTAGGTCTGATTCGCTCCACAGGCAGAGTTGCTCTTTTTGCAGGGCTGGGACAGGTGTTGTTTACTTCTATATTTGGCTATATCATTTGTCTGGGCCTTGGTTTTGAACCGGTTACCAGCATCTATATTGCCGTTGCCCTTACGTTCTCATCCACCATTATTATTGTAAAACTTTTATCCGACAAAAAGGAGATACAGTCTTTGCACGGACAGATATCCATTGGCTTTCTGATCGTACAGGACATTGTGGTGATCATTGCCATGATTGTATTGTCGGCTGTGGGAACCCCCGCGGAAACCAGCCTCACCCGGGAGTTTATCGAAGTGGTTTTAAAAGGGATCGGGCTGATGATTCTGATCATCCTGCTGATGCGCTTTGTTTTGAGCTGGCTGACATCACTCATGGCGCGCACTCCCGAATTGCTTGTGCTTTTTTCCCTGGCATGGGCCATTGCCCTGGCAGCCCTGAGCGACTACCTGGGTTTCAGCAAGGAAGTGGGTGCTTTCCTAGGCGGGATATCGCTTGCTTCTACCCCTTACCGGGAGGTGATCGCTGGCCGGCTAACCTCTTTACGGGACTTCCTTTTGTTGTTTTTCTTTATTCATTTGGGAAGCCAGGTAAACGTGCCTCTGCTGGGTCAGCAGATTATTCCTGCAATTATTTTGTCAGCATTTGTATTGATAGGGAACCCCATTATTGTAATGATCATCCTTGGATTAATGGGTTACCGGAAAAGAACCGGATTCTTAGCCGGTCTTAACGTGGCGCAGATTTCGGAATTCTCCCTCATTCTTGCTGCGCTGGGGTTAAGTCTTGGTCAGATTGACGAAGAAACCCTGGGCCTGATCACCCTGGTGGGGCTGTTCACCATCAGCATCAGTACTTATCTGATCATGTATTCCCACCAGTTATATGAGAAAGTTTCATCCATGCTTTCTGTTTTTGAAAAGAAAATTCCGGATAAGGAAATCCATGACAAAGATGTTTCTAAAACCCATTTTGATGTAATCATCTTTGGTCTGGGCATGTATGGAAATAATATTGCACGCAGTCTGGAACAACAGGGTTACAAAGTATTTGGTGTGGATTTTGACCCCAAAGCAGTAAAGCGCTGGCATAAAAAAGGAAGAACAGCGCAGTATGGAGATGCGGACGACCCCGAACTCCCGGAAATTCTGCCCATGAATGCCCAATGCGTTATTTCCACCATTGAAGACAAACAACTGAGTCTTGCCCTGATAAAAAACTTAAACCATGCCGGCTACAATGGAAAAATTGCAGTAACCTCCTATACCGGCCGTACCGCCAAGGAACTTGAGCTGGCAGGTGCGGACCTTGTTCTCCTTCCATTTAAAGATGCTGTGGAGAGTATCCCGGAAAAATTAAAATCACTTGGAAGTCCGGGAGGGTAAGTGAGCCCTGATTAAAAGCCTGAAAATATTAACAACATGATAAAAAAAACAAAAAAGGTTTCCGGAAAGACAAAAAGTAATTTCCAGAAAATCCTGTTTCCGGGTCTGATCTTGCTATTTTTTCTGACATCCTGCGGACAGGATGCCCCGGAGGAAACCAATGAAGAACCCACCCGTCCGGTGGTAACCGCTACCGCCCAGAAGCGCGATTTATCTTCAAAGCGCACCGTTACCGCTCCGGTAATTGCCTATAAGCGGGTATACATTACGGCCCGTATCTCAGGCCAGGTGCTCGAATTGCCTTTTGAAGAAGGCGACAGGGTC
>SLRE01000330.1 GCA_007131125.1 Bacteroidales bacterium
GGTGCGCTTTGAGTTCTTTGTGGTAAGTCCTTAGGCGTCCGAAAAACTCCAGGTAATTTATCTGAAAGTCGGTTAATGGGGTGCCGTCAGGATTCCAGGTTTCAATATATTTTACATCGTGCAAGTGCTCAAACAATGTATCCGGGTTTTCCAGCCCGGCATCCAGGTCGTCAAAATCTTTCAGCAATACGGGAGCCCAGCGGATAAACTCATCAATAGTTTTGGTATTTTCTCCTTCAATCCGGCAGTATACTTCATAAAATTCAAACAACAGGGAAATGCTGTCGCAAATATTTAAGCCGGTCAGCTCGTTGATGAAATCCTCTATACTTAAAAATTCAGGGGCCCATAATGGTTTTTTTACCCTGGCAGCAAAGTGTTTCCTGAAAAAAATACCTGCCCTGCGGTTGGGAGTTACAATACAGAGCTCGCCGGTTTTGCCTTCGTATTTTGTAAGAACATGATTGGTAACTTCCTCAAGAAAGGTCTGCATGTATTGTTTTTTGGAAAATACTTTTTACTAAAATTACCTGGTTATCACTACTTTTCCTGAATGCACTTCTCCTTCATCGGACTCCAGCCTGATGGTATATAAACCCGAAGCATAACCTGAAATGTTGATTCTATGAGGGGTAATAGTTATTTCTTCCCGGGAATAAACCATTCTTCCCGAGGGGTCGAATACCTGTAACTGTTTAATATTCCCGTCAGAGGCAACATGCAGATGATCACCCGCCGGATTTGGGTAAATCAATACATTGTCCTCAGAGGAAAAGTTGGCTACCAGATTTCGGTCGCTCAGCAAAGTAAAGGTGTAATCCTGATCATCGGAAACGGGCTCGCCGTCTTCTGTCCAGTATTTAAAAACAAAATTGTCGTATGGGTGGGCAGAGAGGGTAACCTCTGTGCCATGATCGAATTCCCCGGTGCCTGAAACCTCACCAGCCATGGATTCAACGGAAACCATATACCTGTTAATGGCAAATCTGGCTTCAATGGTTTGGTTTTCAGAGAGATTGCGAAAGGTGTAACTGTCCGGGACTCCTATGCTCTGGTCGTTTACCATAACATCTTCGATATGGTAGCCAAAATCCGGAGAAATGGTGAATTCCTTTTCGCCGAGATAATCCACCTCAACAAGCCCGCTTGGCTCAATACTGCCATTAGGCCCGGAAGAGGCTATTATGGCAATGTTGGTAAAAAAACTGGTTTCGGGACCGAATTTTTTTCCTTCACTGGTGTTGGCAAATGCCTGCAAAAAATATTCACTTCCCGCATCCAGATCTTCAACGGTTAAGTAAAATCTGCCATAATCGGGGGCATCATCAATCTTGAAGCGGGTTCCGGTTTCCTTTGGGTTTGGGTTTTCACCGAAATAAACCCCCCTTTCCAAAATTTCTTCCCCTTCATAAAATACCGTTTGTCCTCCAATTTCGGCCGAGCTGCTGGTGATGCTTCCTGCTTTTAAAGTAAGCACGGACTGTGGAGGCCGGTAATGGCTCACAGCATGCTTAACGGTTCTCAGGGTTCTGGCGTTGTCGCCAATCTCAGCATCACCGGTAGGAACCCCGAAATGGTTTACGTCAGGATTGGAAAAATGTGGAACCCTGTGGTGGGTGATCCCATCATCAAAAAACTGCCCCTGCCCATAGGTCATCAATGAACAATAATAACCCAGGGGACTGCCCGAAGCAAACCACCTCCAGCCGGCAGAGAAGGAGAAGAGTCCCGGTCCGGGCTGGGTGTTTTGTTCTGCATGATGGTGGGCACCCATATTATGCCCCATTTCATGGATGTGGGTCAGTCCTGCTGCCTGCTGCACCCTTGTGAGTGAAAAACCATAATCAGGCCTGCCTGCAGGGGAATTCAATAAAAAACCCAGTCCCCCCACATCATCCACTTTGGCAAATAAGGCGTTCAGGTCGGCTCCGAAAAAGTTTCTCCACTCATGTACTTCACTCATCAGGCCTTCGGGGTTGTGGCCTTCCGGGTCAAAGCCTTCATGGAAAGTAAAATGGTAAAGATCGGTTACGGCATCCCCGCTTTCTTCATAATCCACTTCTGCAGAATGTACCAGGGTCATGGTAATACCGGTATCGCTGTTGTCGAGCGACAGCTGGGCCTCGGCCATGGAAGCGGCCACCACGTTTTCTATCTGTAAACCCGTGCTTTCGGCCCATTGCCGGGCAGCAGGAGTGTAGGCGATCATTACCGTAATGGTGGCATGGTCATCCGGGCCGAGATTTTTTTCTTGAATTTTTTTCTGGATGCCTTCCTGCCTTCTTTTTTCTATTTCACGGGGTGGGGGTGGCACCAACTCAGGCCCTGGCAGCAACTCGTCCCGGTCTTCAAGTTTCATCTCAATCAGATAATGATCTCCGGTTTCCGGATCGCTGATCACCTGGTAAAAACGGTTTTTGCCCGGGATATAGATATTGCCGAAACTGCGGTTGCCGGTTGTGGAAAGCACAATGTATGCGTAGGGTTGCCCCACAATATTAGCGGTAAGGGTGAGGGTGCCGTTGATGTTGGTTTCCATCCGGTTGAGAACGGCCTCAAATTGCTTGTCGTGAAACAGGTTCAGCAAAATGGTATCCCCTTTGTGGAGGTATTCTTTCTCCCGAACCTCTTCGGAAAGCTCAATGGCCCGAAAACGGGTTGTTTCGGTATGCTGTTCGAAAAAATCAATGGAGGGATCCTGCTTTCCCTTTTCTTCGGTAATATGAGTGGAAAGCCTGAATTGCTGCGCTTCAACCTGAAAGCTTGCTGCAAAAACAAGCTGGGAAACTATCCAGAATATGATCAGGAAACGGGTTTTCATCTGTTTGAAATTTTTCAACTATATAATTATCTGGCCTTTGTAAATGTAGTCCAACTTTTGAATTGA
>SLRE01000140.1 GCA_007131125.1 Bacteroidales bacterium
AGATGATGGAGGTTAGAGGATAAAGGTTAACTCTCCCTTCTACCCTCCTTTCAAAACCCGGGGTGCAATTGCAAAGCAGAGAGAATCACATAGTTGAAAAAAAAATAACAAATGAAAAAAAAGTTCCTGACGGCCGAATGGAGAAAACTTATCCTTGCCAATTATAAGGTTGAACCCGGCTTACTTGAAAAATACGTTCCTGAAAATACTTCCCTGGATCTGTGGAAAGGTGATTGTTTTCTGAGCCTCGTGGGATTGCTGTTTGTAAATACGCGTCTGAAGGGGATAAAGTTTCCCTTTCATGTTCGCTTCGAGGAAGTTAACCTGCGTTTTTATGTAAAGCACCAGCATGAAGGCCAATGGCGTCGGGGGGTAGTTTTTATCAAGGAGATTGTGCCCAGGTCTATGTTGGCCATCCTCGCCAATGCCATTTACAAAGAACATTATGAAAAGCTCAAAATGAGTCATCTGTGGGATATTAAACCCGGCAGGCAGAACATTCAATACCAATGGAAAAAAGGAGGATGGAATACTTTCAGGGTTTCCGGAGATACCCGACCAAAGGAAATCCCCCCTGGAAGCAAAGCCGACTTTATTACGGAAAGATATTGGGGTTATACCCGCATCAACGGCCAGAAAAGCGCCGAATACCGGGTGGAGCATCCCCGTTGGGAACAATATGAAGTAAAAGATTTTCATGTGGATGTTAATTTTGAAAAGGTTTACGGTCCATCTTTCGGATTCCTTAAACAGGAGCAACCCGCATCGGTTTACCTGTTGGAAGGGTCGGAGATCATTGTCAGAGAAGGCAGGCGTTTTTAAACACCGGAAGCCTCCAGCGGCTTCATAAAAAAACAAAAAAACCATTTTATTTCCCTTAACCTGCTGATTGCCGTTTCCAAAAAACCGAAAATCCTTATCTTTGACACCCTTTGCAGGAGTTCCGGCTTTTAAAAGCATTTCCTGCAAGTCTTATTGTATTATCCTTTAAACCCAAAAAAAGTATATCAATTATGCAGCATTTTTTAAAGAGAGTTTTTGTTGCCGCTGTTCTCCTTGTGGTCGTGACCGGCCTCAGGGCAGCGGAAGATTCGCGGATGATTCGTTTTCCGCATATCAATAACGACCAGATCGTTTTTGTTTATGCCGGCAACATCTGGACAGTGCCGGCCCAGGGGGGAGATGCACGTCAGCTGACCTCCCACAAAGGCCTGGAGCTTTACCCCAAGCTATCCCCCGACGGAAAGTGGATTGCCTTTTCGGCAGAATACAGTGGAAGCAGGCAGATCTATGTGATGCCTTCGGAAGGGGGTACACCGCGACAGCTCACATTTTACAATGATGTGGGCTACATGCCCCAGCGGGGCGGTTTTGACAATGTGCCCCTGGATTGGACATCCGACAGCAAAAAGATCCTTTTTCGCAGCAACCGCACCGAGTATGGTGACAGGATGAGCAGGTATTACCTGGTCAGCATAGAAGGTGGCCTGGAAGAAGAACTGCCTGTACCTTACGGAGGTTTCGGGGTGCTTTCGCCCGACGACACACAGATGGCTTTTACTTTTCCCGACAGGGAATTCCGCACATGGAAACGCTATAAAGGCGGAAGGGCTTCTAACATCTGGACATATAACCTGGAGGAGAATACTTCCGAGCAGATCACCGACTGGCTGGGTACCGACCACATCCCGGTATGGCATGGCGACAGGATATATTTTGCATCCGACCGCGACCTCTGGCTCAACATTTACAGCTACGACACCAATACCGGCGAGGTTGAGCAACATACCTTTCATGATGATTTTGATGTGATGTGGCCCAGCGGAAGCAACGGCCAACTGGTGTATGAAAGCGGTGGATATCTTTACCGCCTCGACCTGGAAACCTATGCACTGGACAGGGTGGTGGTCAACATTAAATACGACAATCCCCACACCCTTCCCTATCGCAAAAATGTAAAAGAACACATTCACAGCTTCGCCATTTCCCCAAGCGGAAGCCGGGTATTGTTTGATGCCAGGGGGGATATTTTCTCTGTTCCCGCCGGACCCGGAACCATACAAAACCTTACCCGTACCCAGGGCGAAAGGGCCATTTACCCCCGCTGGTCGCCCGACGGAAAATGGATTACCTACCATTCCGATGCCACCGGTGAATACGAAGTTTACCTTTTGGAAAACAAAGAAGGGGCCGAGCCAAGGCAGCTTACTGAAAATTCCGAACGCTGGAAGTATCAATCCGTTTGGTCGCCCGACAGCCGCTATCTGCTTTACTTCGACCGCAGCATGTACCTTCAGAAAGTAGATGTAAACACAGGGGATGTGACCCGCGTAGACCGGGCCACCTCCAACGAAATCCGTCAATACGCTTTTTCGCCGGATTCCCGATGGGTTACCTACACCAAAAACAGCCCCAACGGTCAGTCAGCCATTTGGGTTTACAACATTGAAAACGGCGAAAATATCCAGCTTACCGACGACACCTACAGCGAAAGCAACCCGGTGTTTTCAAAAGACGGAGAGTATCTTTTCTTTACCTCCAACCGCGACTTCAACCTTACTTTTTCCGACTTTGAATTCAACTACCTGTACAACCGGGCCACACGCATTTATGCATTGCCCCTGAGGGAAGACAGCCCAAAGATTTTTGAACCCAGAGAAACCGAAGAACCTGGTGGTGAGCAGGAAAATCAAGGCAGCCAGGATGGAGAAGTCAGGGTAAGCATTGAGCCCGAAGGGGCACACCGCCGCATTGTTGCATTTCCCCTGCCCTCCGGAAGCTACTGGGGCTTGCAGCCTGTGACCGATGGTCTGGTTTATTTTACCGACAGGGGCATGCGCCGTTATAATGTAAAAGAACAACAGGACCAGAATATTATGGAAGG
>SLRE01000216.1 GCA_007131125.1 Bacteroidales bacterium
CCCTTGCAGCACCCAGTATAACCCTGGGAAGTGTAATTTCCAGGCTGTTTTCAGGTATCTCGTTTCCCGTGAGCGTGAATACCTCGCGCATGCGGTCGTCCAGGTCGTAACTCCAGGCGTTGAAGGTGGAAGTAATGTCTCTTCCTACCGCTCCAAAAATCCAGTCATTGTGCTCGTATTGAATACCTGCATCCAGGCCAAAGCCCCAGGCTCCGGCAAAGGAACCTGCCGTGCGGCGGATCACCTTCGCGTTAATGCCCATGCGGAGGTTTTCGTTGGAAGGCAGACGCCTTGCATAGGAAAACAAAAATGCATTGTCGGAAGCAGAAAATGAGCGGATGCGATCGTAATTGATGTTGCCTTCTGAATCGATGAGCTCGCTGGTATCGGGAATATCATCCACCCCAAACCGGATGTAGGAAAAACCAAAGTGATGGTTGTTGTCTGAACGGAATGCAATGGACCCGTAATCGTATTTTGCAATGCCTGCAAAATACTGTGTGTGCATGAGCGAAAGCTGAATGTTCGAGCTGATGTGGGTGAGTCCTGCCGGGTTCCAGTATCCGGCGGTGGCATCATTGGCAAGGGCTACGTAAGCATTGGAAAGGCCTATTGCCCTTGCTCCCACTCCAATGGAAAGAAATTCATTGCTGTATTTCGGGGTGTTGGAAAAGCCCGTAATGAGCAGGATGGAAAGGATAGTGGATAAAATGATCCGGCGAAAAAACATGAACCCATTTTGGAATGAAAACCCATAATAAATTGTCAATCAAAGATAGAAAAATTTAATGGGCATTTTTACGCACAAAACCCCAAAGAAAACCCCTGTTATGCAGCAGTATCCGCAAGAGTTATTTTAATTTACAAAGGGCCGGAAATGCAAACCGCCGGCCTGTGTTTATACGGGCCGGCGGTAAAAATAATTATTTGAATATTGGTCAGTCAATCACCCTGTCGGATGATTTTCCGAAATTTTCGCTGAATACCAGTTCGGGAAGTTCTTTGCGCTGACGGGGTGCTTTTTCCATGCTCACAAAATCTCCATCCAGCCTTTCGGGTTCTCCCTGGTAGCCCATGGCAAAAACAGTCAGGGGTTCATAGTCTTCCGGAATTTCAAAAAGTTCGGCAGCTTTTTCTTTGCTGAAGCCGGACATCTGGTGCATCACCAAACCCTCTTCATAAGCCTGGAAGGTAATGTAGGCCACACTCTGCCCAACATCATACTGAAATACCCTGTTCTCCGCGTTATTCCTGGAAGAGGTTTTTTTACCAATGGTCAAAACCAGTAAGGGTGCCAGTTTGGCCCATTGCTGATTGAAGTCCACCAGGCTTTCATAAATCTTATCCCAGGTTTGGCCGCCCTTCAAGCCAAGCATAAAACGCCAGGGTTGTTCGTTGAAACTGGAGGGTGCCCATCGCCCAGCATCAAATATCCTTTGCAACTTGTCTTTTTCAATGGCCCTGTCCTCAAAAGAGCGGGGGCTCCAGCGTTTCTTGATGATAGGGTGAATGGTTTTGTTTGTAATTGCCGGTTTGTCCATGACTCTAATTTTATAATTATTCGTTAAATATAATTATAAAACAGCCATGCGCCCATTTTGTTTTAAAACACCTCCCGATAAAAAAAGAATCTCTCTTTTTTTCAGATACTTATGAGAAATTTCTTAAATTTGACCGGAAGTTTAATTTTTTGGTTAACTCTTTTTTCCTAACACATGTATTGGCCACAAAACAAAAAACAATGAGCCCGGCAAAAAAAGACACCGAAAACAAGATCCTGGAAGCAGCCCGAAAGGTTTTTTTCCGGAAAGGGATGGAAGGCGCCCGTATGCAGGAAATCGCCAATGAGGCAGGCATCAACAAGGCCTTGCTTCATTACTACTTCCGGTCGAAGGAAAAGTTATTCCGAAAAATTTACAGTGAAGCGGTGGACCAGTTCATGCCACAGGTAAATACCATGCTTGAAAACCCCCAGATTCCGGTAAACGAAAAGATCCAGATCTTTGTGGATATGTTTATATGGCTGGTATACCGCAATCCATTCCTTCCCGGCTTTATTATCCAGGAATTGCAGCGCAACCCTGATAGCTTCCATCAGATGCTGGAAGGCCATAAAGTGGATGTTACCCCTTTGCAACAGCAGATCGAACAGGAAATCCAGGCGGGAAATATGCGGCAAATTACCGCTGATGAGCTAATTATCAACCTGGTTTCATTATGTGTGTTGCCGGTGATGATAAAACCGGTGCTTGAAAACCTTGAAAGCGACTCTGGTGAGGAAGAATTTAAAGAGGTGCTTGAAACAAGAAAAAAGAGCGTAGTGGACTTTATGCTCAACGCTCTTTTTAAACCCGGCGACTGATAAGGCCTCCATTCTTCCTGAAAATTTTTTTGCAAAAAACCCCCGGCTTTCTTTTCTTTGTGGAGAAATAGTTTTTTATTAATCTGGTGCAAAAGGCTTTGCAGCCAGGAAAAGACCCTGGTGGTTTTGGCTCTGATTCTTTTTGTGCTACAACCTTTATATTAAATGAGATTTACCAAATTGTTTCTGACCCTTGCCATTTGCATGGGTTTTTTTATGCAGGCTGCGGCTGAAAAGCAGCCTTTTACTCCCGAAATGATGTGGGAGATGAAACGTCCGGGTAACCCCGAGGTGTCGCCTGACGGAAAATGGACCGCATTTGCCGTGTCGGAATACGACATTGAAGGCAACAGCTCTTCTTCAGACATTTTTATGGTCAATAATGATAACGGCGAGTTAAAGCAGCTGACCTTTTCCGGAAAAGAAAGCGGTCCGGCCTGGAGCCCCGACGGAAAGAAACTTGCTTTTGTTTCCCGTCGTCACGATGGCCCCGGGCAGGTATACATCCTGGATA
>SLRE01000112.1 GCA_007131125.1 Bacteroidales bacterium
ATTTAGCTATTCAATTTATTCCGGTGACCGGCCTTTGTTTCTGCAATTATCCTGTCCTTTCCAAATTAAAGAAAGATAGAAAAACCTTTAAAAAAAGCAAAACCTACATTGGCAAAAGGGCTAAACCTCTGTTTGGGTTGGGTCCGGTTTCGGAGGAGCGGCATTAAAACGTTTTTTCAGGGCATTCAGGCTGAAGCCCAAAAGAATCCAGGCAAGCAGTAAGACAGGGGCTAAAATCAACCATCCCCCATAGGCTTCGGCCAGTGTGGGCTCCATATCCCAAAAGGCGTCATCTTCCATAAAAAAGGCGGGGATGGTAACAAACAGGTTGTTGGCCCCATGAATTATAATGGCCATACTCAGGCTGCCGGTGCGATAATATACCCAGCCGATAAACAAACCCATGATGAATGCCGTAACAAACTGCCAGGGGTTAAGGTGCACAATGGCAAATAACAGGCTGGACACCATGATGGCCCGGTAAGGAGAGTGTTTTTTCAGCAGTCCGTCAAGAATTACACCTCTGAAAATGAACTCTTCAAGCACTGGAGCAGCAATAACCAGGGTGGCAAATACGGCAATATGGGTCGGGTCACCTATCTGTCGCATGAGTTCTGCAAAGGCTTCAGGAACAGGAAAAATGTAAAGGGTAATGCTTACCAGCGGAAGGACTACCCCAACCGACAGGGCAATCGTGCCAATTATTGCATAGGGAATGGTGCCTTTATCCGGGATGCTGAACCGGAACCCTTTTTGGCCGGTGAACCGTTTTCGAAAAAGGTAAATTATCCAAAGAGGCACACCCATGGTAAGCACAAAACTGAAAAACAAAGTGGCCTCACGCCCAATTAAGGGCCTTAACAAAATATCTACAGGAGAGAAAACAATACCAGCAAGTACCACCAGTATTATGATCCAGATGCTGGCACGTATCCCAGGCCATGCTTTGGGTTGATTTTCCGTCATAGCAATGTCCATTAAGGTTTTTTCCGGCTGCAAAATACGAAAAAACATTAAATTTTACCGGCATGCCCAATGGCATTCTTCGGTTCTTGGGTTTCTCTTCCTGCTCCCGGTCGATTTTACATCTCACCTGCATTTTCAATAAAACCATTCAGCGTTTTAAGAAACCTGACCATGGGTGCACCATCAATTACATCATGATCAAACAAAATGGTCATGTTCAGCACTTCCGCGGGTTTTGTCTCTTTACCGGCCACAACCGGTTTTGGAATTACCGACCCGATCCCAAAGGCGATTGGGTGTATGGTTCTTGGAATAAACCAACCGTTTATTCTTCCCATCATCCCCAAAGAAGTGATCACGGCATTGCCCGCTTTACGGTATGCCATTGCAGGATTCCGCCTGAAAAATTGCCATACCGATCTTCTTAAAAAGCCAGGCAGATGAAAATACATTCTTTCATAAAAAGAAGGCTTTTGATCCAGTACCACACCTTTTTCAGATAACTTCAGGGTTTTGGCATTTTCAATTTCCCGGGTTATTTCCGTTAAGGTTTTTTCATTGGCTTTGTCTATAATCATTGGAATGGGTACCCGCTTGCCACTGATGGTTTTCTCCACCATCAATGAAATGCGGATTTGGTCAAAAACCATCAGTCTTTTTTTACCGCAACGGTAGGCTGCGGCTTCAGGATGAAGTTCCAGGGTTTTGGCAATTGCTTTTATCATCCAGGCGGTGAAGGAAACCTGCTGCCCCTTCCGTTTTAGCTCCCTGAGCCTTTTTCTTCCAGAGGTTACGTCAAACTCAAGCATGGCACTGACATGATGGCGCTTCAGCCCCGCAGCATATACATCAAATGTAGGGATTCTGGAACGGGGGATTTCCAGGTATCGGTGGTTTTTTGTCACAGCTTTAAATTTAGGATTGATGCAGGATTGCTTCAGCAAGTTACTACAAATAAGCAATGAGCCCGAACTTTCAGGTGAAAAAACATGTTGTACCATAACCGGCTTCCTGCCTGTTTAGGGAGGTATTCCGTAAAACCTGCCGGACATGGTCCGGAGATTTTTCTGTAAATGCTTTTATAGAAACGAGAAAAATACTCCGGTTAAAAAACCCAAAAATTAAATTCATGGATTTTTTTATTACTTTCATGCGGTATTAATTTGTTTTAATTGGTCAGGTACCAGTCGGCAGGTTGGAAACACCACAATTAACTTTTCTCTTGTGGATGACGTTCTTTTTAATTAATTATCCTCACGGGTGTTTAAAGTTAATCATGGAGGTTCCACCTGATCAATTTCCGAACAAAAATTGTTTTATTCACAGGAATATTTTACCTATGAAATCAAAAGCTACCCCAAAAAATCCCGGAGCTCTCTCCCGCTTTCAAACAGTTGCAATCCTGGGTTTGCTCCTTTTTCTGAACCCTGTTTTTTCAGGGGCTCAGCAGCATTCCGTTACATTTAATGTGGATATGTCCACTGCATGGGGTTTTGACCCGGATGAGGATGTGGTTTACCTTACCGGCTCAATGTTTGGATGGACCATGCCCGGAGACGACCCCGACAACCAAACCATGGCCCGTGTGGGCGAAAGTATGATCTGGACCAAAACCCTTGATCTTGATGCCGGGGAATATGCTTACAAATATTTCCTGAATGCCGGATGGGGCGGAGGAGAATGGGATGGTGGCGATGACAGGATGCTGGATGTATCTGACGAGATGGTGGTGAACAACGTATGGGGTATCATGGGCGAAGCCTACACACTGACTTTTGATGTGGTGGACGAAAACAGTCAGCCCGTTGAGGATGCCGTGGTCACTTTCAACGGGCAAAGCTATCCCGAAGGAGAATATCAGATTCCCTTTGTTTTGCCGGGTACCTATTCATGGAGCGTTTCAGCCGAA
>SLRE01000291.1 GCA_007131125.1 Bacteroidales bacterium
AACCCGTTTTACAAACCAAAAAATAATAAACTTATGGATATTCAGGAAAAAATCGTGAAAGCATTTGAGGAAGCCGGAAAACCCATGCGCCCGGGAGAGGTAGCAGAAAAGGCCGGCCTTGAGAAAAAAGATGTGGAAAAGGCCATCAAAAAGATGAAGGAGGCAGGTACTTTGTTTTCTCCGAAACGCTGTTTTTACGACATTCAGCGATAAAACCCGGTTTAACTTTTTAACCCAATGGCAGCCTGTTGCCCCGGCTTCCTTTACGGAGCCTGGGAGGGGCTGCCATTTCTACAGGCATGCCCAGCAACTCCCGTATCACCACAGAAGCACAAACGCAGCCAAACACCGCAGGCATATAAGAGATGGTTCCTACAGTGGTTTTCTTATTGGGTTCATCCTCCACATAGCTAATGGTGTCTTCCATGCATTTTTCGGAAGAAAAAACCGCTTTAAACCCGTTTTCAATCCCCAGCTTTCGCAACCGCTTCCGCAGCAATTTGGCCAGATTGCAATGGTAAGTATTGGCAAAATCGGAAACCTTCACCTGCAAGGGATCCAGTTTACCACCGGCCCCCATGGAACTCACCAGGGGCAAGCCGTTTTTTACCGTGCGGTTTATCAGAAAAATTTTGGGACTAAGGGTATCAATGGCATCCACCACATAATCAAATGGGGTATTCAATATTTCATCGGTACGCTCATCCCTAAGAAATATATCCAGAGCCCTTAGGTTAAGCCCGGGGTTGATGTCCAGCAATCGTGCTTTCATCAGCCGGGTTTTGCGCTCTCCTTCTGTAGTAGACAAGGCCAGCAGCTGACGGTTACGGTTGGAAGGATTCACCTGGTCGCCATCGGCAATGGTAAGACTGCCGATGCCTGCACGGCACAACATTTCAGCCGCATAAGCACCCACACCGCCCAGGCCTGCAACAAAAACATGGGCCCTGAATAACTTTTCCAGGTTTTCTTTTTTCAGCAGCAACTCCGTTCTTTCCTGCCATTGTGGATGTGTCATGGTTTTTTTCCGAAAACGGTTTTAAAATTTTGATAAATGGTTTCCCTGAGCTCATCCATATCCATGCCTTTAAGCCTTGCGGCCCGGGCGTAAACTTCCTTGATGGTCAGTCCGTTGTCATCGGTCTCCAGAAAAATCCTTTCATTGGCCAGATCGGAAAAAATGCGTGCAGCTTTGCTGTTTTCCCTGAACAAAAATTCTCCGAAAGAAAGGTAGCAACCCGCTTCCAGGAATTGGCCCGCCAACTCCATAGAACCATTAAACCCATGCATGATCCAGGGTTGTGCGGCATTCTGGTCATTTCGGGTTTTCAATACTTCCTGCCAGGCCTTCACACAATGGATGATCATGGGCTTTCCGAGTTTTTCAGAGAGTGAAATTTGCATGTTAAAAACTTTTTCCTGCCACTCCCAGGGGGTTTTAGCAACTTTATCAAGTCCCGCCTCCCCTATTGCAATTACGTTGATGTGATTTGCCGGTTCCTGCAAACTATTCTCCCAATCCTCCAAAACAGGGTTTTCAGTGATATACCAGGGATGAAAACCCACCGAAAACAAACTGTTTTCCCCTGCCCGATCAAGGGCTTCCCCGGCCTGATCCGGGAAAAGATTCCTTATCCGGATGTTCCCGGGGTCATCACCGTTATGGGCGTGTATGTCAACAAAAGGTGCTTTCAGAAGTAAAAGGTTTTTGGCAAAATTAGCAATTCCCATGCAAAAGATAATCTCTAAAAATAACGAGACCAATGCCCTTTTAAGGCTTTTTAATTTTTACTTAACCACAGGAAAATAAAAAATCCTTAAATTTGTAGTCTTTTAAAACGATAGTCTTTCATAACCAAAAGATTATCAGGCAAATAAGAAGAAAGTCAATTCATTTAAATTTCAACCATAATCCTTAAAAAAAGCAGAGAATATGGATAATCAAAACAAGAAAGTATATTTTTTTGGCGGGCAAAGGGCCGATGGTGATACCACCATGCGCAACCTGCTGGGCGGCAAGGGAGCAAACCTTGCAGAAATGGTGAATATTGGGATCCCGGTACCTCCGGGCTTTACCATCACTACAGAGGTATGTACTATGTACACCCAAAAAGGTCCTGATTTTGCCGTGGGTGCCATCAAGGCCGAAGTAGAAGAAAACATGCGCAGGGTAGAAGAAGAAATGGGCGCAGGATTTGGCGACAAAGACAATCCCCTGCTGATGTCGGTACGCTCTGGCGCCAGGGCTTCCATGCCCGGTATGATGGATACCGTGCTGAACCTTGGCCTGAATGAGCAAACCATGGAAGGCCTTGCCAAAAAAACCGGAAACGAGCGCTTTGTGTGGGATTCCTATCGCCGCTTTATCCAGATGTACGGAGATGTGGTAATGGGCATGAAGCCTGCCAGCAAAGAAGAGGAAGATCCTTTTGACGTGATCATGGACGAGCTCAAGGAAGAAAAAGGAGCCAAAACCGACCAGGACCTTTCAACCGATGATTTGAAGGAGCTGGTTGATCGTTTCAAAAAGGCCGTTAAGGAAGAAACAGGAAAAGATTTTCCAGAAGACCCATGGGAACAATTATGGGGTTCGGTAATGGCAGTGTTCGAATCATGGAATAACCCAAGGGCCACCTATTACCGCAAAATGCATAACATCCCTGCAGAATGGGGTACAGCCGTTAATGTGCAGGCGATGGTTTACGGAAATATGGGCGATACTTCCGCAACAGGCGTTGCTTTTACCCGGGATGCCGCAACAGGCGAAAACATCTTTAACGGAGAATATCTTGTAAATGCACAGGGAGAAGATGTGGTGGCCGGTATACGCACCCCCCGCGAGATTACCAAAGAAGGCTCCCTTCGCTGGGCCAAGCTGCAGGGCGTTTCTGAAGAAGAAAGAAAGAAAACATATCCTTCCCTTGAAGAGATCTTTCCTGAGTTATACCAGGAATTAGACGATTACCAGAAAAAGCTGGATAAGCATTACCGTGACATGCAGGACCTGGAGTTTACCATTCAGGAAGGCAGGTTGTGGATTCTGCAAACCCGTAACGGAAAACGTACCGGCCCTGCCATGGTTAAAATTGCCATGGACATGCTGCAGGAAGGCATCATTACCGAAGAAGAATCCCTGCTGAGGGTTGAACCCAACAAACTCGACGAATTGCTCCACCCTGTTTTTGACCAGGAAGAACTGGACAAAGCCAAGGTGCTGGCCAAAGGCCTTCCGGCTTCCCCCGGCGCTGCTACCGGACAGGTGGTTTTCTTTGCCGATGATGCTGCAGAATGGGCCGCAAAAGGGAAAGACGTCATCCTGGTGAGGGTGGAAACCTCTCCCGAAGACCTTAGCGGGATGGATGCTGCCAAAGGTATCCTCACTGCAAGGGGCGGTATGACCTCACATGCTGCTGTGGTTGCACGCGGTATGGGCAAATGCTGTGTGTCCGGAGCCGGCGGTGTGAACATCAGCTATAAAAAGCGTACCATGAACATAGACGGAAAGGTGTTTAATGAAGGTGATTTCATTTCACTGAACGGAACCACCGGTGAGGTGTTTGAAGGCAAAATCAAAACAAAAGATCCGGAAATGAGCGGTGACTTTGCCAGCCTGATGGAACTTGCCGAAAAGCACACCCGCATGTCTGTGCGCACCAATGCCGACACACCCAAAGACTCCAAAAAAGCAAGGGAGTTCGGCGCCAAAGGTATCGGCCTTTGCCGTACTGAGCACATGTTCTTCGAAGGCGACCGCATCAAGGCCATGCGCGAAATGATCCTGGCCGATGATGAACAAGGACGCCGCAAAGCCCTGGAGAAGCTTCTGCCCATCCAACGGGAAGACTTTGAAGGGATTTTTGAAGCCATGCATGACCTTCCGGTGACCGTGCGCCTGCTAGACCCCCCATTGCATGAGTTCCTTCCACACGAAGAGAAAAACCAGGAAGAGATGGCAAAAGAAATGGGTATCTCAGCGGAAGAAGTAAAATCCAAAGTAGATTCCCTGCATGAGTTGAACCCCATGCTGGGACACCGCGGATGCCGCCTGGGTAATACCTATCCGGAGATTTCCGAAATGCAGACCAGGGCAATCATTGAAGCCGCCCTCAACCTGAAGAAAAAAGGCATAAGGGCCATTCCGGAGATCATGATTCCCCTTACCGGCACCTTCGAGGAAATGAAACTACAGGAAGAGATCGTAAGGCATACCGCCGAGCAGGTGATTGAAGAATACGGTGAGCGCATCATGTACCTGGTAGGTACCATGATCGAAATCCCACGCGCAACCATCATTGCCGACCAGATCGCAAAAAGCGCGGAATTCTTCTCATTCGGTACCAACGACCTTACCCAGATGACTTACGGTTACTCCCGTGACGATGCCGGACGCTTCCTGCCAATTTACCTCGAGAAAGGCCTGCTGAAGCACGATCCTTTCCAGGTGCTTGACCAGGAAGGTGTAGGACAACTGGTGGAAATGGCCGTTGAAAGAGGCCGCCAGGGGCGTCCCGACCTGAAAATCGGTATCTGCGGTGAGCATGGAGGCGAGCCAAGCTCAGTTGAGTTCTGCCACAGGGTGGGAATGAATTATGTGAGTTGTTCTCCATTCCGCGTTCCCATTGCAAGACTTGCTGCCGCCCAGGCCGTAGCTAAAGAAAAGCTGGAAAAAGAAGGCGGCGGAACTTACACCACTGCCTAAGTTTTTCAATCTCAATCAATTTTCAAAAAGAGGGCTTCGGGCCCTCTTTTTTTTTGGGTGCAGGCATGAAAAAAATTCAGGCCTGAACGTTCATCCTGTTTGATTTTTGTTAATTTTGGCGCAACCTCAAAGGTTTTTGGTCGATTATTTTTACTCATATCTATTAAAACATCAATCATCATGCAGGACTCAAACATTGTGGAAGGAGCCCGAATAAAAGCACCCGACCTTTCACAGTATGGAATTAAAAATGTTAAAGAGATTTATTACAATCTTTCGTACGATGAACTGTTTCGTCATGAAACCGACCCCTCCCTTGAAGGGTATGAAAAAGGTTTTGAGACCAACCAGGGAGCCGTAGCAGTGGATACCGGCATATTTACCGGTCGCTCTCCCAAGGACAAGTACATTGTAAGGGAAGAAACTTCTCAGGACAAGATCTGGTGGGCCGATCCCGGCAAAAACCGCTCCGACAACAAGCCCATTTCCGAAGAAGTTTGGAAATCGCTGCTGGAAACCACCCAAAACCAGTTTCACGGCAAAAAGCTCTATGTAATGGACGCTTATTGCGGAGCCAACGAAAACAGCCGAATCAAAATAAGGGTAATCACCGAAGTGGCCTGGATGGCCCACTTTGTTAAGAATATGTTCATCCGGCCATCAGAAGAAGAACTGCTTAATTTTGAGCCCGACTTTGTGATGCTCAATGCCTGCAAAACCATCAACGATAAATGGGAAGCCCAGAATCTCAACTCAGATGTATATGTAGCCTTTAACCTGAAAGAAAAACGCGCCGTGGTGGGCGGCACCTGGTATGGAGGAGAAATAAAGAAAGGCTTTTTTACCGTGATGAATTACTTTTTGCCCCTCAACGGTATGGCCTCCATGCACTGCTCAGCCAACATGGGCAAAAACGGGGATACGGCTATATTTTTTGGATTGTCAGGAACAGGGAAAACCACCCTTTCGGCCGATCCCGACCGCTACCTTATCGGTGATGACGAGCACGGATGGGATGATGACGGGGTTTTTAACTTCGAAGGAGGATGCTATGCCAAATGCATTAACCTGGATAAAGAAAAAGAACCCGACATCTACAACGCCATCAGGCGCGATGCCCTGCTCGAAAATGTGGTTTACGACCCAAAATCCGGAGAGGTTGATTTTTCCGATACCAGCAAAACCGAAAACACAAGGGTTTCTTATCCCATCTATCATATAAAAAACATTGTAAAACCAGTTTCCAAAGGTACCCATCCCAAAAAGGTCATTTTCCTTACGGCAGATGCTTTTGGGGTGTTTCCGCCGGTGGCCCGTCTCAACCGCGACCAGGCCATGTATTACTTCCTGAGCGGATATACCGCCAAACTGGCCGGCACCGAAAGAGGGGTTAAAGAACCTTTGCCTACTTTTTCCGCAGCTTTTGGTGCGGCTTTCCTTATGCTGCATCCTACCGTTTATGCCCAGGAGCTGGCAAAGAAAATGAAAGAACACGGAGCCACGGCCTACCTTGTGAATACAGGATGGATCGGAGGGCCATACGGCATCGGGCAGCGCATCGACATCGGCTCCACCCGCAACATCATCAGGGCCATCCTCGACGGCTCAATGGACAAAACTGAGGTTGAAGAACTGGCTCCCTTCGGGCTGATGATCCCAAAGCATGTTGAAGGCGTAGATCCTTCCATCCTCAATCCCAAAAACACCTGGAAGTATGAAGCTTCATACCTGAAGCAGGCTGACTCCCTGGCCGAAAAGTTCATTGAGAACTTCAACAAGTACACCGATACCGATGAGGGACAAAGACTGGTGGCGGCAGGCCCGCAAAATAAATTCATGAAGCAGTACTACCGCTACTATGAAAAGAAAATCAACAAACTGGAACAGCAGCACCAGGAAGAGATATTCAGGCTCAAAGACCAGATCTACATCCTTCAGAATGCATTCAACGAATACATTTCGTTCAACTCTATCAATTCGGATTATAAAAACAGGAAACTGAACCGTCATGTGCCTGTGGTTTCTTATTTTGATGCCCCGGACCAGGAAAAGTTGAAGCAATGCCACAATACAGTGATAGATATTATGGTTGCAGCAGGATTTGAAGCCTGCAGTCACGATCAGACCCTGCAGGGACTCAGCGAATACATGACAAAGTCAAAGGAGGAACTATCGCTTCAGGAGGTGTATGACCGTATCAACGACATTGAGCGTTGTTTTGGCGGACACCCTTGCAAAACCGAAGCCCTTGAAAAAATGCGGACCAGGCTGAACACGGTTTCCGAAAATGTGCCAAGCTTTGTTATTAAAGTGGGTTCACTGCTTATTTTCAAGGCTCCTGCGGAGCCCGACGGAAACAGGATACACACACGAAAACTGAGCATTTCAGGAATGATACATCTGGATAAAAATCCCGGTTTACTAAAAAACCCAAATCAACTGTTCAGGGAAATAAACCATTTCTGATATACGTTCTCATATAAAATACCGGCAGTGCTGTCTTTAAAACCTTACCTCTCTGCTTGCACAGAACGTAACAAAGGCAGCCTGCCGGTTTTTTATTAAATTAGGCCAATCGGTGTAAGATTACCCTGAATCCCGAAAAAAAATCGCTTTTTTGATAGATTTTTTATAAAATTGGGTTGCAAATGAATCAAAAAGTTGTATTTTTGAGCGTTAAATATATAATTACCAAATCTTATTAGCGTTATGGAAACCGGAACTGTTAAGTTTTTTAATGAGAAAAAAGGTTACGGATTTATTGTGGATGATAAATCCGAAAAAGATGTTTTCGTTCATCACACCGGCTTGATCGACCCCATTGCAAACAACGACAGGGTAGTTTTTGAAGTTGCCGAAGACGAAAGAGGAAAAAAAGCAGTGAATGTGAAAAAGGAGGAGTAAAATTTTACCACCAATCAACCTTTTTTTTGGAAAGCCCCGCAAAAATTGACGGGGCTTTTTTTTTGATTAATTTTGCCGGGCCCGGTTTCCGGATTTTCTTAATGCACTAAATCTTTTTACAGGTGAGTTTGTTTCAGGCCGAAAATATCAGCAAGTCCTACGGAGAAAAAGTTTTGTTTGAAGATATCTCTTTCAGCATTTCCCATGGTCAAAAGGTGGCCCTGATTGCCCGCAACGGGACCGGAAAGTCCACCCTGCTCAACATCATTGCCGGGCTTGATCAGCCCGACTCAGGGTCCTGTAGCTTTCACAGTCAGTCAAGGCTGGCATATCTTGACCAGCAACCCGAATTCGAACGGGAAATTACTGTTTCTCAAGCCCTCCTTAGCAGCGACAATGAACTGACCCGCACCATCAGGGCTTACGAGGAGTTTATTCAGCAAAATCCAAACCCTGAAAACACTGCCCAGCAAAAAAAATTGCAGGAACTGATCGAACGCATGGATGCCCTGCAGGCATGGGATTATGAAAGCCGGGTGAAACAGGTGCTGACCAAGCTGAAAATCGGGAGGCTGGATGCCAAAACAGGAACCCTTTCAGGAGGGCAGATCAAGAGGCTTGCCCTTGCCAAAATCCTCATTGGGGAAGCAGCCTTCATCCTGCTGGATGAGCCCACCAACCATCTCGACCTGGAAATGATCGAATGGCTGGAAGGGTATCTCTCCCGTAAAAAGCTCACCCTGCTCATGGTCACCCACGACCGCTATTTCCTGGATGCCGTTTGCAACGAGATCATGGAACTGGAAAATGGCAAACTATACAATTACCGTGGCAATTATTCCTATTTCCTTGAAAAAAAACAGGAGAGGCTGGAGACCGATGCGGCTCAGTCGGAAAAGGCAGCCAACCTGCTGAGAAAGGAAACCGAATGGATGCGCCGTACCCCCCTAGCACGCACCACCAAATCAAAAGCAAGGATCGATACCTATTACGACCTGGAAGAAAAAGCAGCGCAGGCCAAAGAACAAACCATGGGAAAGATCCGGATGGATATGGCCCGCATGGGTAAGAAGATACTGGAGGTTTCCGGAGTACAAAAAACCTACAACGGCCTGCGGGTGGTCGATAATTTTTCCTATGTGTTCAAAAGAGGAGAAAAGGCAGGCATTGTGGGACCAAATGGCACAGGCAAGTCTACCCTGCTTAATATCATCACAGGGAAAGTGAAACCCGATGAAGGCACGGTAATAAAGGGAGAAACCATCAGGTTTGGCTATTACCGGCAGGAAGGCCTTAGAGTGGATGAGAACAAAAAGGTGATTGAGGTGATCAAAGACATTGCAGAAAACATAACCATGGGAAGCGGAAAAGTTTTTACGGCTGCTCAGTTTCTGCATTATTTCAACTTTCCTTTCGGAGTGCAAAACGACCGGGTTGGAAAACTCAGCGGGGGCGAAAAACGCAGGCTTTACCTGATGACGGTACTAATGAAAAATCCCAATTTTTTGATCCTGGATGAACCTACCAACGACCTGGACATCGATACTCTGAATATTCTCGAAGAATTCCTTGAAGATTTTCCCGGCTGCCTGCTGATTGTGTCACACGACCGTTTTTTCCTGGACCGTCTGGTGGATCACCTGTTTGTTTTCAAAGCCCCGGGAAAGATCAAAGGCTATGTAGGCAATTATTCGGCATGGAGGCTAAAAAAACAAAAAGAAGATGCTTCCCGTAAAAAAGCCGAAAAGCCCAAAGAAACCACAAAACCATCCAAACCCCGGGAAAAGAAAAAACTTACCTACAAAGAGCAAAAGGAGTTTGAAGCCCTGGAAAAGGAAATAGAAAACCTGGAATCGGAAAAAGAAACTTTACTGGAAAAGATGAATACTGGCAATCTTCCACCCAATGAACTGGTGCAGGTATCCGAAAGATTTTCGGAAGTGGAAAAAACCCTCGAAGAAAAATCCGACCGCTGGCTGGAGCTTTCTGAATGGGCCTGAAAAAGCATCACGGACTAAAAAAAAAGCCATTTATTCGCAAAAACTAATTCCCGGAATAGGCTGTTTGCTCAAGGATTAACTCAAAGTTCACACTGATTTCGTCCCGCACCCGGATCAATCCCAGACCTTTGGTGGGGGGATCAATGCCAAAATCGGTAAAGCGGAATTTCTGCTCTCCCCTGAGAATACTTTTGTAATCTTTTACCAGCTCAAGTTCTCCGCTAAGGAAATAACGGCGGGTTTCTCCGACAATAGTAATTTCCACCCAACCTTCGGCTGTGCGCGTGTTTTGATCCGTTTCAACCTCCCGGATATTAATAAACTCTATTTTAATTTCAGGGTAGGTTTCGTATTTCAGGGTATTGCGAAAGTCGTTGTTCATCACGCGGTTTTGGCAGTCAAACTGGTCCACCCCTATGTTGACACTTCCGTAAATCTCCCATTTTTTATGATAGGGATCCCATCGTTCCATGATCAAATCCATGCCGCGATCATAATCAGTCAGGCACTCAAAACTGTTTACGTTGGTAGTACCATTAATTTTAAGGGTACTTTCTGATGTAACGTTCCAGAATTTAAGCATCTCACTGCCTGCCACATGGGATGAAAGCGAAAATATTATCAGAAACATGAACAATCGGGCGCGCATAGCAAATTTGGTTTTGGTTTATGAAATATAGTTTCAGTAAAGCTGTTTCTAAAAACTGATAATGGCTTCCAGCATGATTCCATTAAACTTACCTCCGTCAAAAACGCTTCCATCGGGAAATCCACTGTAGCTCTGCGTAACATATTCGGCTTTGGCCATAACATTATTGGTAAGAAACCAACCCCCGCCAATGTTGAAGCGATCAATATCCACTTCGTTTCCTCCCATGGTTTCTCCGGAAACAAGGTTGTAGCGGGTGCCCAGGTAAATTCTTTCGGACGGACCAAATCGATACAACAATTCGGCTCCGTATTGGTTAAAAGTTCGGGTGTCTGCTTCAGCAGCAGCTTTCCCGGAAGCATTCTCAAATACCCCATAAAACTCCAAACCCTGGAACTTAACAAAGGTGTTGATCATCACAGCGGTAAGTTCATTGATAAACCCGGGGTCAAAGCGTGGAACCCTAAATTCTGAAGTATTGTCGGTAAGAATATTGTAGTACCTGGAACCGGCACGGTCTCCTGCATAGAGATAGGTTCTGGCCGATTCACCGGTATGGTAAACCGAACCGGTCAGGCGAAACCTCAAATCTTCATTGATTTGATCGTCATACCCCAATTTGGCAACCAATGAAGGTTTGGTCTGGGGATCATCCTCATCGGGCTTTATAGTACTTTGGTTCAGTTTACCATTGGTAACTCCCAGCATCCCGATAAAACCGTTGCTTTGATAATATACCTCCCCACCTACTTCAGTGGTAAAAGAATCCATAATATAATTGCCTACAAACGGATTAAAAATGGCCTGACCATTGTCAGTCCTTCTGAAGTGATTGTCACCGTAGTTGATCTGCATATGCCCTACCTTAATGGTTACATGATCCATTAAAGAAGCCATAAAACCGTCGCGGATAAAGTCCAGCCTGTCAACCTGCATGTACCCTCCTTTTACATAGGGTTGGGTGTGGTGACGTGAAGAAAGGTAAGTTCTCA
>SLRE01000315.1 GCA_007131125.1 Bacteroidales bacterium
CCATGTAGGTGGTGGATAAATCAGACATGCTCAGTTTATTTTAGGATTATTCAGTTTTTAAGGCAACAAACCTACATGAATTTTCCCAAATTCACAATAACAAAATGGAATTAAATGGAGTAGAAGCCTCTTTAATCTTACATGCATAATAAAAACTTACCTGTTCTTAAAAATGGCATATTAATACCATAAAATTCAGGAAAACCCTGAAACCAATATCCATTTATTCCGTTATATTTGTAGGTTTGCCGGTAAAAGGAAAAAACCTGCCAACAAAAAAATTATTCGGGTTGCAATTTTATGAGAACCTCAACCATCTTAAAATCTCACGAACACCCGGAAGCTCTTAAGCTTTCCTTCCGCAATATTATGGAGCCTTTGTTGGTGTTGTTTAATAAAGCCTCCGGCTCGGTATTGAAAGAACAGCCTTACTATATCGCCCACAGCATACCGGGAGGAGTTTACGGATACTTTCAGAATTATGAGGTAAAGGATCAGGAGTTAAAGCAGATCAGGGACCGGATAAAAAAGCTGATCAAGGAAAAAGCGGCCTTTAAGCATGAACTTTTGCCCCGGGAGAAACTGATACGGTACTTTAAAAATAACGAACGGGAAGACATCATCAGGCTGCTTAGCTCCAGGGAGGATAAAATAAACAATTATGAAGGCTTAAGGCTGGCTTGTCTTAACGCGCACGGGGAACTCTTTTTGAATCATATTCATGAAAATTACGAAAAGCTGGAAAAATTCAGGTTATTCAAGTTTCAGAAAGGCTTTTTCCTTGTAGCCGACCCGGAATTTTTTGAAAGGGTAATGCCCGACCGCATAGAGCTCAGCAAATATTTCAGGCGATTCAATGAAACTCAGGAAACCATGAAACACTTGGGGTTGTCTGGTTTTGCCGACCTCAATGAGGTGATTAACCTGGGGGAGCTTCCCGAGTTTCTAAAAATTTCAGAAGCCTACCAGTCAAAAAGGATTTCGCGCATTGCCGACAACATCATTTCCCACCCTTTAAAACCCAGGCTGATATTTCTTGCCGGGCCTACCTCCTCAGGAAAGACCACCTCGGCCAATCGCCTTGCAATAGAATTAAAGGTGATGCAAAAAAAGGTACTTATATTATCCCTTGATAATTATTACCTGCCGCATTCGGCCATTGCAGATGATCCGGAAACCGGAATGAAAAACTTTGAGCTGATCTCGGCCCTGAACCTGGATCTTTTCAGGCAAAACATCAACGACCTGATGGCAGGCAAAGCAGTGCACCTGCCCAAATATCATTTCGACGGACGCGGACCTGTGCCCGATCCTAAAGTCACCCAAATCACCCCGGACACATTTATCATAGTGGAGGGCATTCACGGGCTTAACCCCGAGCTCTGGAAGGATTTGATGGATGTGGAATCGTACCGCCTTTACGTTTCAGCACTGAGCACCCTGAACATACACGACCACCTCCCCTTTTCTACTTCAGATCATCGGTTGATCCGCAGGCTGGTCAGGGATCATTTATTCAGGGGATATGATTTCAATGAAACCATCAGCCGCTGGCCCGATGTTATGCAAAATGAATACCAGAGCATATTTCCATTCCAGGAAAGCGCCCACGCCATTTTTAATTCAGCCCTGATATACGAGCTGGCTGTTTTTTCCCATTATGCTCCGAAAATACTGATACCTGCCCAGGCTGAAAACGAACAGATCCGCGAAGAGGTGAAACGCCTTAACCGCATTCTTTCCTTGCTGATCCCCATAGACCCCAAAGACATTACTCCTACTTCCATATTAAGGGAATTTATTGGGGGAAGCAGTTTTACCTATTGAAACCCAAAAAACTTTTACATCTAAAAAACTGTTAAACAGTTGCTTAAAAATATTTTCAGTTTTAAGGTAAACATTTGTTTAACGTATCAGGTTTTTTTTAGTAATTTGGCGGGTTTTTAAAACAACCCTATATAATTTAATTAAAAACCATATTTTAATATGAAAAAAGGAATTTTGATTGTTTTCCTGCTGCTATCAGGAGTTCAGGCTTCTTTTGGAGGCGGCTACCAGGTAGGGCTTCATGGACAGAAGCAAACAGGAATGGGATTGATCGGCACCTCACTGACCATGGATGCCAGTGCAGCCTTTTACAATCCAGGAGGGCTGGCAATGATGCCTTACCAGTACAGCTTTTTGGGCGGAGCCAGTGCCATCAATGGTTTTACCAGATTTCAGATGCAGGGCCCTTCATTATACCAGGCCAGTACTGACAACCCCATGGGCACTCCCTTTTATTTTTACGGAGCGGGAATGATTACCGATCGCCTGGCTGCAGGTCTGGCTGTGAATACACCCTTTGGCAACAGCCTTGCCTGGGAAGACGGATGGGCGGGAAGATACCTCATCCAGGATATTACCATGATGGCCATTACTTTTCAACCCACTGTTTCATACCGGATCAATGATTTTCTTTCAGTTGGAGCCGGAATGGTTTATGCTTTTGGCACAGTAAATATGAACAGAGCCTTGCCTTTACAGGGTCACGAAGGGGAGGGAAACGTTAACATATCAGGAGAAACCGGCAACTTTGGATTCAATGCGGGCATTATGTATGCGGACCGCGACGGGCTAAATATCGGGCTGAGTTATCGCTCACTCATCAACATGGAAATGGAAGATGCTGATGCACTTTTTTCTGTACCCCCTTCGCTTTCCTCAAGCTTTCCGGCAGAGAACCAGGTAGCAGTTACGCTTCCTTTGCCCGCCAACCTCGATTTCGGTATTTCTTACCAGGTAAACAGGGAGCTGATGATCGGCCTGGCTTTGAATTATGTTTTCTGGAGCCAATACGACACCCTTGGGTTTGATTTCC
>SLRE01000147.1 GCA_007131125.1 Bacteroidales bacterium
CAGCCCAATGTTGAACGACCAGATGCGGTCGTTGTACCTGCCGTAAACCATTCCGTCAATATTATCCTGCAAAAGCTGGTTGAAGCTCACCGAAAGGTTCACCCCCATGCGGTCTCTCACCATCCACTCATATCCACCGCTCATCCTGACAAAAGGCATGAGGTTTTCCTCGTATACCAAAGGCTCTTTTGCAAAGGTTCCCTCGTTATGATAAAGCATACCGGCACCGGCCTCCAGAAAAGGACTGCCAACGTATTGGTTAAAGAAGCGGTACTTCAAATCCAATCCCATATACCCGAAATTCGATTGAAACACTTCCTTGGCTTCCAGGCGACCCACCCCTAGGTTCCAGCGCATGGAAAGCGGACGGTCCTGCAGAAAGCCAAAGGAAATATCCATCCCGGGGCGGATTAGCCCACCCTTGTAATCCCCGTCATATAAATTAAGGGAAGCAGTAAGGCCAACTAAAGCATTGTTTCTCAGGCCTTCCTCGTAACGAAAGCCCAGGTAGTCGGTTTCATAGCTTTGTTCTTTTTCATCCTTGTAGGAAGTTATGGCGGGATGTTCAATGTCGTCAGGGTTTTCCAGGGCCCAAAGCCCGTCTTTGATTCCTTCCAGGATCAGGGCATACACGGCCTTATCGATGGCTTCCTGCACAGCCATGTGCGAAGGCTCATTGTAAGTATAGCCGGACTCAGCCTCCAGCAATTTGTTAAGGGAAACAAAACGGAACAGCCCTGTGCTGAGTTTTTGTGACAGGATGGTTTTGGAAGTGTGCACATTTTTCAGGATGCGCCCGTTGGTGGTAGACACCGCGCGCAGGTAAACGGTGATCTTGTCTTCCCGGTATTCGCCCGAGGCTCCGGCACCAAAATAGCGCAGTCCGGCACCTCCGGTCACCACATTGCTCTCATAGCTGATGATGCCTCCCTCAAGGGTGATCCCACCAAAAAGCATGGGCGGGAGCAAAGGATTGCCATCCTGATTGCCGCCCTGGTATTGCTCGCGGCTGGAACGGATGATGCGGCGCTCGTTGAGCAGATTGGAAAGCCCTTCCCGCTCAATGGGTACAAACCAGCCCGACTCATCCAGTGCCTGAAGCAATATGGAAGTGGCACCCTGGGTTACGGCTGTTGACCAGCTTGCCCCGGTTTCAGATGGCTTGTACTGCCCGGTTTGATCGCGGAACTGGTAAACTGCGGCTACCACTTTTTCTTCGGGAGCAGGCAGATCGCGCAGGTCTTCATGCACCGGTGAAAATTCCCCCAGGCGGGCCTCTTCGGGGGTCATGGGCACCCTGAACATGGAGGCGCATCCTGTGAAAAGGATCATCAAGGGCATGATAAGCCATGCCGCCTTAATATGTTTTGGGAGGATTAACATATTAATGGTAAGAGTTTATCGTTTCTGAATATTAAAAATGAGGGATGGTCACCGTGGTTTCTCCCCCGGTGGTGGTGTCGAGGATATAAATGATCAGGCCGTCGGCCCCGGGGGTGACCTCGATCTCGAAATCCCCGAACTGGTAAGTGCCTTCACCTAGGTGATCTTCTCCAAATTGATCGGCCATCACCTGACGCGAAAGCTGGTTTAGGATCTGCCGGCTCAGGCTGGCTTCAAAGTCTTCCAGGGGGTCCCTGCGAAAGGCATCCCTTTGGGGGGTTTCTTCCTCAAAATCGCTTTGCTCCTGGGCGGAACTCAGCATCCACTGGTAATTCAGGTAGTTGCCCCCAAAAGCCGGGTTTTTGGGCTGATAAATGAAATCCTGGGCCTGTAGCGGCCCGCTGGAAAAGATAAAAATGAAAAAGCCTAAGATACTCAGAACTTTTTTTAACATAACAGGAGGTATTTTGTATTAAATTTTTTTAAATAACTTATTTTGTTTTTTGACGAAATTTCTTGTTGGGTACAATGAAAAAAAATCTAAATTGTTCAATTTTAATGTCAGTACATAAAAGTGTTTTGTCGACTTAATTGCTGCTTTTGTAAAAGTATCAATGGAAATCAACCGGGTCAATAAGAAATTACCCGTAATTTTATTATCCGTGTAAACCCGTATTTATTGATTGTATTACCATGGGTTTATTTGTTAAAAAATGGCAGTAATTTAATATTTAAAAATTATAAATAACTGTAATAAAATATTTTAAAAATTTTTAGCAAAAAAGAAAAAGTTAAAAAATATGTATGCTATATGTTATATATTTTTCAAAACCTGTTTTCAGGGGGTTTTCATTAAAATGTCAAAATAAAAGGGAGGAAAGGTTTTTTCTACCATAATACCGCCGCGATGCGGCTGGTTTTTCTCAACAAACTCCACCCTTTATCTTCTACCCTCTAAAAATAGCCGGTCCTAAGAAACGACATGTTTACAGGCTGGCGGGGTTAAAGCGATTATACAAAAAATAATCTTTTCGTTAACAGCCTTCCGGTATATAACCAGATCCTTCACTTCGCTGGCGCTTCGTTCAGGATGACAGGGTGTGGGGTTGTAATGAGCAAAATGGTGGGCAAAATTCTGCCCACCCATTTTTTTCTTCTAAATTTCCCTTCCACTTTTTTCATTGCCAAAAAAGTGGCAAAAAGGCTAGCCCAAACGATGGGTCTGCCCGCCCTGCGATAAGACCGGAATTCCAGCCAAAGTAGTCAAGCCCCTTTGGCGGAATTCCAGGCCTTATCCCATTCCCGCCAATGGCTGCTCCCGCATTTGGCGGGACAGGCCCCCGTTTGGGCGTCCCTCCCCGCGTGGAGCTAACAGCCTTTTATGGAAAATTAAAAATGAAAACCCACTCCTAAGATGCTAAAACGCCTCACTCACAAAATTCTTTGAAAGCAGGGGACCGGCCTTGGCCAACTC
>SLRE01000252.1 GCA_007131125.1 Bacteroidales bacterium
TCTAGAAATCAAAATAAACACTACCAACAGGATAATAAACAACAATGATGTTTTTTTAAAAAATTAATATTAAATGTTTTTTAACAGGAGAAAATTTTACTCTTAAAATCCGGTATTTTTTCCTTATCAGTTGGAATTCTTTTTTAAAAAGGTTAAATCAACGGTTCCGGAATTAAACAAAAAAACTGTTTCCAAAAAAAAATATATACTGTATTTACAGCTAATGATGATAAAAATTTTTGTATTTATTCCCTGAATTCCTTCCGCTTTCTTTCAAAATTGTGGTAATCAAAAAAAAATTGTAAATTTGAGGATTGTAATATTTCCTTTTTTCAAGTTGATTTAAAAAACGTTGGTTTTAAGCAAAATTAGCTTAAAACTAAACATATGTTGTAATTTTAATTTTTAATTATATGGCAAAAGTCAAAATTTTAGTTGTAGAGGACGAAAGCATTGTAGCCAAGGACATTCAAAATTCTTTGAAAAAGCTTGGATACCAGGTTCCAACAACGGTTAGCAGTGGTGAAAAAGCCATTGAAGAAATTGAAGAAAACCGTCCTGACCTGGTGTTGATGGACATAATGCTTAAAGGGCAGATGACCGGTATTGATGCTGCGAATGTTATTAAGGAGCGCTTCGGAATACCCGTAATTTTTCTTACGGCTTATGCCGATGACAATACCCTTGGTAAAGCAAAAATTACCGAACCTTACGGGTATATCATCAAACCCTTTAAGGAGAAAGAGCTTCAAACCACCATTGAAATGGCCATGTACAAACATGAGAAGGATGAAGCCGTTAAAAACGAACGTAATTTGTATCATTCCATCATTGAAAACAAAGAATCGAAGGATTCTATTTTTGTGAGGGCCGATTACCGTCTGAACAAAATTAATTTTGATGATATTTATTACGTGGAAGCCCTGAAGGATTACGTTGTGATTAATACTTCAGACAACAGTTACACCACACACACCACCATGAAAGAAATGGTCAGGATTCTGCCTTCAAAGGATTTTGTGAGGATACATCGTTCCTTTATCGTTAACCTCAACAAAATATTTTCCATTAAATATCCCGATTTGGTGATTGAAGGCAAAATGAAGGTATTGCCCATTGGCGGGCTTTATCGCAAGGAGCTTTACAGCCGGCTGAACCTGATTTAAATTGAGAGATTTTTTCAATATAAAAAAACCCCTGCAAAGGGGTTTTTTTTTGTGGGATTCAATAAAGTTTTATTCTACCAGCTCAAAATCAAGCTCTTTCTTTAAAAAATTTGCCCGCTTGATGATAATCCTTACCGGGCTTCCCAGTTTGTATTTTTTTCGTTTGTTGTGGCCGATTACCTGGTAATTGTCTTCATCCAGATAGTAATAATCATCGTCCATATCGCTCAGGCGAACCATTCCCTCACATTTGTTTTCCTTTATTTCCACGAAAATTCCCCATTTGCTTACGCCTGAAATGAGTCCTTCATATTCTTCTCCTATTTTATCGGCCATAAATTCCACCTGTTTTAATTTTATGGAATCCCGTTCTGCTTCCTGGGCCTTTTTTTCCATGTCGGAGGAATGCTTGCACATATCTTCGTATTCCTTTTGTGAACCGGGATTCTGGTCTTTTTCATATGCAAAAAGAAGGCGGTGCACCAGCATGTCGGGATAACGCCTGATGGGTGAGGTAAAATGGGTGTAAAAGTCAAATGCCAAACCGTAATGCCCTATATTTTTTGTGGAATATTCTGCCTTTGCCATTGACCTTATGGTAAGGGTTTCAATAAGATTTTCCTCACCTTTGCCCTGGGATTGTTTCAGGATGTTGTTAAAGGAATCGGCAATGTTTTTCCTGGTGTCGGTTTTTAGTTTGTAACCCAGTTTGGAAACAAATGTTGACAAGCTGTTTAGTTTTTCCATGTTGGGAATGTCATGGATGCGGTAAACAAACATTTTTTGTTTTTTCTTTCCTGCAGGCTTTCCTGCCTTTTCTGCCACAATTCTGTTGGCCAGCAACATGAATTCCTCAATTAATTTATGGGCATCTTTTTGTTCCTTAAAAAAAACGCTTAATGGTTTTCCTTTTTTATCCAGGTTAAATTTTACTTCCTGCCGGTCAAAATCAATGGCTCCTTCATTCATTCGCTTTTTTCTCCAGATTTTGGCCAAATGGTTTAAAGTGGTTATTTCCTCCAGGAATTCTCCTTTATTGTTTTCAATTATTTCCTGTACTTCTTCGTAGGTAAACCTTTTGTTGGAATTGATGATGGTTTTGCCAATCCAGGTTTTGGTGATTTTCCCTTTGTTGTTCATATTCAGTACCACTGAAAAAGTCAGTTTATCCTCGTTTGGTCGAAGAGAACAAACCTTATTGGATAGTTTTTCAGGAAGCATTGGAATGGTGCGATCCACAAGATAAATAGAAGTAGCCCGGTTTAATGCCTCTTTGTTTAGCTGTGTCCCCGGCTTTACATAATGCGTAACATCAGCTATATGAATGCCGATTTCCCAGAGGTCGTTGTCTGTTTTTTTTACCGATAAGGCATCGTCAAAATCTTTGGCATCTGCAGGGTCTATTGTAAAAGTTGTAACATTGCGAAAGTCCCGCCTGGTTTTTATTTCTTTTTCGCTGATTTCTTCCGGTATTTTTTCTGCTTCTTTTTCAAGAGATTTATCGAATCTGTAAGGCAGGCCGTATTCTGCCAGGATGGAATGCATTTCCACCTCGTTGTCTCCCGGGTCGCCAAGCACTTCCACTACTTTTCCGTAAGGATTTTTGGCGGGAGGTTCCCATTCGGTGATTTCCCCAATGACCTTTTGTCCTTCCTTTGCCCCTTTTATCTGCTCAAGGGGAATAAAAATGTCCACCGGCATGGATTTGCTGTCAGGCACCAGGAAGGCGAAATTTTTACTTTTTTGAAGTATACCTACCCATTTGGTTTTCGGCCTTTCGAGGATTTCAATGATTTCCCCTTCTGTTTTATGATTTTTTCTTTTTGGAAAAAGCCTCACCTTTACAAGGTCGTTATGCAGTGCATATCCGGTATTGTTTGGAGCTACCTGTACATCTTCCAGGATATCCTCGGTAATTATGTAGGCCTTGCCGGTTTGTTTCATATCAACCCTTCCGGTAACAAAAGGGCCTAATTTTTTCTGCTTTTCCAGGTGAATGGGGTTGACTTTGAACTTTCCTTTGTAAACTTCAATTAAAAGGCCTTCGGCGGCCATCTTATACAATACTCCTGAAATAAATTTTTTCTTCTCTTTTCCTTCATCTCCCAATACTTTGGCAACCTGTTTGTAGTTGTTTATTGTTTTGGGATTGGAAAGGAAATATTGAAATATCTTTTCTTTCAGGTCCTGCTTAATTTCATCCTTTTTTTTGGCCATATGCATAATATTTTTGGAAATACCGTTAATTATTAAAGTAGGCGATGGTTGAATTGGTAATGTTTACGGTATATCTGCAATTTAAGGATTTTTAAATTTATGCGGCCTTTTTTTTTATTAAATTTATGATCCCCAAAAAATCAAGGTTTTATGACCAGGAATTATGAACTTTTAATGGACAAGCTGGACCGTTTTATCCGGCGCTACTACTTTAATATGCTCATTAAAGGCGGTCTGCTTTTCGGGGCTTCCCTGCTTTTACTGTTTTTGATTTTTACCACCCTTGAATATTTCGGATACTTCGGTACCAATACCAGGTTTTTGCTTTTCTACGGATTTCTGGGCTTTAACGGTTTTGTTTTTATCCGCTACGTTTTGATTCCTTTTCTGGGTTTATTAAAAATCGGCAAACGAATCAATGCCGAAGATCCCGGACGAATAATCGGGAAATTCTTTCATAAAGAAATACGGGATAAGATTACCAACACCCTGCAGCTTAAAAATTACCTGGATAAAAACCCTGATAATGCCGGGCTTATCATGGCAGGTATCGACCAGAAAGCTTCAGGTTCGCTCATGATTCCGTTTCAATCTGCCATAAACCTGAAGGGCAATTTGAGGTTTTTACCTTTTTTCCTTGTTCCCTTTGTTTTTGTTGCCGGCTTTTTCCTCTGGAGTCCTGACTTCCTTCTTGAACCGGCCGGAAGAATTGTTAAATACGACACCTTTTTTGAAAAACCCGCTCCGTTTACTTTTAAGATGGTAAGTTCCGAACAGGCTTTTCGCAATGAAAACCTGAATATAGTAATGGAAAGCGAGGGAAATATTTTGCCCTCCGATGTAGAAATTCAATACAACGGAGAAACTTACAGAATGGACACCCGTGAGAAAGGTGTCTTTACCCACACCGCCCGAAACCTGCAGGAATCCTTTCAGTTTTATGTTCGTTCTTCAGGATTCAGGTTCGGCCCCTTCCCGGTTGACGTATTGCAGAAACCTACTTTCAGCCATTTTAATATAAAGGTGGATTATCCCGCTTATACAGGAATATCCGATGACAAATATTCCAATATAGGGGATATTAACGTGGCTGAAGGAAGCCGGATTTCCTGGGAGTTTAATACTTTGGGATCCGGTAATGTTCAGGTTTTTATTAAAAATAAAGAAAAAGAGGTAAAAGAAAAAAGGGAAGGAGTTTTTGCCTTTGACTACGATGCCTTTGAATCTTTCTCATATAGCGTTTATGCTTATAATGAAGAAGTAGGCAAAGGAGATTCTCTGCAGTATTTTGTGCAGGTTAAGCCCGATGCTTACCCCCGCATTGAAGTTGAAGAGCACAGGGATTCAGTTCTTCTGGCACACTTATTTTACAGGGGCACCATTCAGGATGATTATGGTTTTTCCGGATTGGAATTCAGGTACCGTATTGTGGATGAACACACCTATGAAGAAGAAGGAGAAGGGTTTTTAACGGAAAATCTGGATTTTGACCCATCCTTGAAAAACCAGGTATTTCATCACCATTTTGACCTCAAATCCATTTACATTCAGCCAGGAGAAACCGTTGAATACTACTTTGTTGTTTATGATAATGATGCCATCAACGGGCCTAAAAGCACGCGCAGCCGCATTTTTTCCTATTATGTTCCATCCGAAGAAGAATTAATGGCGCAAAGCCGTAAAGACCAGGAAAGAGTCAAGGAAGAACTTAGCCAGGGTGTGGGAGAATCCCGGCAGGCCCGGGATGATATTGAAGGGCTTAAAAGGGAACTTATTGATTCGGAAAGGATTGGTTGGGAACAAAGAGAATCGTTAAAAAACCTGCTGGACCGGCAGCAGGAAATCCAGGATAATTTTGAAGAATTGAAACAATTTAAAAAAGAAAGTGAAATCCGGCAGGAGCAGTTTAAGGAAACCAATGAAAGAATTAAACAGAAACAGGAAGAACTTGAAAAACTGTTTGAAGAAGTCCTTTCTGACGAGCTGAAGGATCTCTTTAATCAAATAAGGGATGAATTGGATAAGCTCGACCGTGACAGCATGTATGAAATGCTCGAAAAAATGGACTTTGAGTTTAGAGACCTTGAGCTAAGGATGGACCGTGCCCTTGAATTGTTCCGTCAACTTGAACTTGAAAGAATTCTCCAGGACGGTATTGACCAACTGGGTAATCTCGAAGAGGAACAGGGCAGTATATCTGAAGAAACAGAGGAAGGTGTTGATAGTGAGGAACTTGCGGGCAAGCAGGAAGAACTCAAAGAAAAATTTGAAATGGTGAAAGATTTGATGGAAGAGTTTCGTGAAAAAAATGAAAACCTTTCCAGGCCATTCCAAATTGATGATACAAGCCACATGGAGGACAGCATTCTGGATGACCTGCAAAATGCACTGGACCAGCTGAATATGGACCAATTGATGGAATCCCTTCCATTTCAGCAGGATTCCAGGGATAAGATGGGGGAACTAGGACAGATGCTAGAAGGTATGCAGCAAAACATGTTTCAGGATAAACTGGCAGAAGACGCCCGTGCCTTGCGACAGATACTTGAAAACCTTTTGAAAAGCAGTTTTTCACAGGAAGACCTTATGAAAGAAACCCGGGGTATCAATGCGAACGACCCCAGGTATGTAGAATTAGTGCAGGACCAACGAAAAATTAAAGACGACCTGATGATGATAGAGGACTCGTTGGTCGCCTTGAGCAAAAGACAAATACAGATTCAGTCTTTTGTTAACCGCGAAATTGCCGAAATAAATCTGAATCTTGATGAAGCCCTCGATATGATGGTAAACCGCCGAAGGTTTAATGCCGCCAGCAGGCAGCAATTTGTGATGACCCACATCAACAATCTTGCTTTGCTCCTTAATGAAAGCCTTCAGAATATGCAAAACCAGATGGCTATGGCCCAGGGTTTGGGTATGCCCGATGATGCTGATGGGGATGGAATGCCCTCTTTCCAGAATATGAGGGAAATGCAGGAGGAGCTTAACCAGATGCTGGAAAGTATTCAGCAGGGGCATGAACCAATGCCCGGTGATTATATGGATGGTATGTCGATGAGTGAGCAGATGGCCCGAATGGCCGCAGAACAGGAAGCCATTAGAAATAAGCTGAATGAGTTGGCAGAAGAAATGCGCTCGCATGGGGAAGAGGGAGCATCTGACCTTGATCAGCTTCGCCGGGATATGGAGAGAAGCGAGTTGGATATGCTCAGAAAAGATATTTCAAGGCAAACCATTCAAAGGCAGGAAAGGATTCTTACCAGGCTGTTGGAGCACGAAAGGGCAGAAAAAGAAAGAGAAAGAGATGAGCGCCGGGAAGGTACCTATGCAAAAGATTATGAAATTAGTAACCCTGAGGAAATTTTTGAGTATAATAGGGTAAGAAACCGGGAACTCGAAATGCTCAGGAGCCTTCCTCCTGGACTTAAACCATACTACCGGTCTCTTGTTGAAACCTATTTTCTTAACGTTGATTAAATCTGACCCATGGTTGAGAAAGAAAAACACCTGTCGGTTGCTGCCCGTAAAGAGGCAATTCATGAAATTGAAGCCTTTGTTGAAAAAATTTGTGACGACTACAATATTTTCCATTCCTATTATGGAAACATATTGTTTTCCGTTTCCCAGGCTTTTGAATTTGCCATAGAAAAACAGCAGGGCAAAAGACAAAAATATGTAGATATTTGGTTTGAATCCAGACCCCATGGGTTGGTTTTTAAAATTTCTTTGGGAGACCGGTTTCTGGAAATCGCTGCCTTTTACGAAAAAGACCCGGAGGAAGAGTTAAAATCAGAACACCTCACCGAAAAAGAAAAAGCATTGCTTACCATCAGGATGCTCAGTGATGAGATTAACTTTAACGCCGAAGAGGAAACCATGGAAATGGTGTTTTACATTTCCAGTATCAACGAGCACCTTACACAGGACAGGATAAAACTCCTTGACCAGTATTTCGAAAACCTCAAAGTAAAAAAAACAGCCAATTGATTGTCGCCTGAATCCTCCATAGCATTTCATTATCAGGATGTGGATGTTCCCTCTTTGAATGAAGAGGTGGTTCGTAAACTTGTTGTTGATACCATTGTTGCAGAAAATGCAGAACCCGGCACCCTCCAGATTATTTTTTGCGATGATGAATATCTGCTGGAAATGAATCAGGCTTACCTTCAACACGACACCTTTACCGATATCATTACCTTTGATTACTGTCAGGACCTTGAAGGGATTAGCGGAGATATTTTTATCAGCATTCCCAGGGTAATGGAAAATGCAAAAAAATATTCTGTAAGTTTTATGGAAGAACTCCACCGGGTTATTCTTCACGGGATTTTGCATCTTCTTGGTTATAAAGACCACACCCGTGATGAAAAAGAGGTGATGCGTTCCAAAGAAAATTATTATTTAACTTTGCTCTCCTGAAATTTTAGTCTCGAAATTCAATGTTTGAACACTACGATATAATTGTGGTGGGAGGAGGGCATGCCGGTTGTGAAGCTGCCGCTGCCTCCGCCCGCATGGGGTCAAAAGTTTTGTTGGTTACCATGAACCTGAATGCTTTTGCCCAGATGTCGTGCAACCCTGCCATGGGAGGTATTGCCAAAGGGCAGATTGTACGGGAAATTGACGCATTGGGTGGTTATTCCGGATTGGTTACCGACCATACCATGGTGCAGTTTCGTATGCTCAACCGCAGCAAGGGACCTGCCATGTGGAGCCCCCGGGCCCAGAGCGACAGGGTTCTTTTTTCCCTGAAATGGAGAGAAATTCTGGAAAGTATTCCGAACCTTCACTTCTGGCAGGATGCCGTTACAGAAGTTCTTGCAAAAAACGGTAAAGTGTATGGAGTAAGAACCAGGTTTGGAGGGGAAATTAAAGGAGATGCCGTAATTATTACCAGCGGTACTTTTCTTAACGGCAAAATTCATATCGGCAAAAAAAACTTTGAAGGAGGGAGACTTGGGGAAGCTAACGCTACCGGACTTACTGCCAACTTAAAAAACTTTGGAATTGAGTCCGACAGGCTAAAAACCGGAACCCCTGTCAGGGTAGATGGAAGGTCAATTTATTTTTCCAGGATGGAAGAGCAGAAAGGGGACCCTCAACCCGGGAAATTTTCCTTTTTGGATACTCCTCCCTTAAAAAGGCAAATGAGTTGTTTTTTGACCTATACCAACAATGAAGTACACGATATTTTAAGAAAAGGCTTTGGAGATTCTCCTTTGTTTGCAGGCCGGATACAAGGTAGTGGTCCAAGATACTGTCCTTCCATTGAAGATAAAATAGAGCGTTTTGCCTCCAGGGAAAGACATCAGCTGTTTGTTGAACCTGAAGGATGGGACAGCAATGAATTTTATATCAATGGTTTTTCATCCAGCCTACCTGAAGAAATACAATTTCAGGCCTTGCGTAAAATTCCAGGGTTTGAGCATGCCCGCATTCTGAAACCCGGGTATGCCATAGAATATGATTATTTTCCTCCGGTACAGATTGGGTTTAACCTGGAATCAAAAAAAGTAGAAAACCTGTTTTTTGCAGGGCAGGTAAACGGTACTACCGGGTACGAGGAAGCCGCTGCACAAGGACTGATGGCTGGTATCAATGCAAATTTAAAGCTAAACAAAAAACCCGCCTTTGTACTCAAACGATCGGAAGCATATACCGGCGTTTTGATTGACGACCTGGTAACCAAAGGTACCAAAGAACCTTACCGCATGTTTACCAGCAGGGCTGAGTTTCGGTTGCTGCTGAGGCAGGACAATGCCGATCAAAGGCTTACACCCTATGGTTTTGAACTTGGCCTGGCAGGGGAGGAAAGGATGAACCGCCTGAAGCGGAAAAAGGAAATCATTAACTCTTTACTTGACTTTTTACAAAAAGAAAGTACTTTGCCCGATGAAGTCAACGATTTCTTAAAAAAGTCCAACACCTCACCCTTAAAAATTAAAACCAGGCTTTCCAACCTTTTGCTCCGTCCCCAGGTAGACATTGAGGGTCTTATAAACAATACCCCAAAGCTTAAAGGATTTTTGCAGGACCTTTCAGGGGAAGATGTTTTAAAGGATGCCCTTGAATCTGCTGAAATTCTGGTGAAGTATTCGGGGTATATTGACAAGGAAAAAGAAATTGCTGAAAAGATTGCCAGGCTTGAAAACATTAAGTTAAATCCTGATCTGGATTATCAAAAAATGAGCGCCATCAGCCACGAGGGCCGGGAAAAACTACAGCAGGTAAAACCGGCCACCATCGGACAGGCTTCCCGCATCAGCGGCATTACCCCTTCTGATATTTCGGTTTTGCTGGTGCACATAGGAAGATAAAAATTGTTTCACGTGAAACATTTAAGTTTAACCGGAAAGTAAAAAAACTTGTTCCACGTGGAACAAACAAAAGCGTATTGGTTTTTTATGAATAAAGCAGGCGATTATGAATATTTAAAACATTGTCCTTTATGCGACTCAGGCGAAGGTTTTTCCTTGCTTTTCGGGTGTCGGGATTTTCTGGTGAGTGGTGAGTCTTTTTCTGTAACCCGTTGCAAATCATGCGGGTTTGTGCTTACCAACCCCAGGCCATATGCCCGGAATACCCGGCAATATTACCAAAGCGAAAACTATATTTCTCATACCGATTCCGACAAGGGGCTTATGGCAAAGGTTTATCAGCTTGTTCGGAAAAAAATGTTGAAAACCAAACTGAACAAATTAAAATCCCTTCCAATAAAATCCAAAAACCTTTTGGATGTAGGTTGTGGCACTGGAGCCTTTCTTGAGGCCGCCCGCAGCAATGGCTTTCAGGTAAAGGGATTTGAACCTGGAGAGGCCCCGGGAAAAATTGCCGCAGAAAAAGGTCTGGAGGTTATGAGCAGGGAAGAAGAGCTTTTAAAACTTGAAGCCGGAAGTTTTCAGTTGATTACCCTTTGGCATGTTTTGGAGCATGTGCCTGATTTTTTGCCAAAAATGAAATTGTTTCATCGTCTGCTTTCCGATGAAGGTTTTTTTTTTTTTTTATTGCCAATGCATCAAAGTTTTGATGCCGGGTTTTACAAAAACCAATGGGCGGCATGGGATGCCCCAAGACATCTCTATCATTTTGATGAGAAAAGTCTGAATCTGTCTGCCCAAAAAACCGGCTTTCAGGTCCATGAAAAATTCGGGCTTCCATTTGATTCTTACTATGTGTCCATTTTAAGCGAAGGATATAAAGAAAATCTTTTTGGAAAATTTCGTGCATTGGCAATTGGTACCTGGTCAAATCTTATGGCCGTTTCCGGAAAAAAACCCTGGTCAAGTGAAGTCTTTATCCTAAAAAAAGCTTAAACCTTTCCTGGTTTACCCCGTTTACCCCGTTCAGTAAAAACCTTCTGTTTCCCTGGTTTATTCCCAGCCTGAATCCATACGTTGGAATGCTATTTGTAAGAGATTTTTGTTGTGCCGGATTGTATTGATTGAATTAAAACGATTCCGAATCAAAAAATTGTAATTTAGCAGTTAATAAGCTTAAGCACATCTTTTCCATGGCTTTAAAAGAATTTTCCCCTCCCAAAAGACTAAGAGAAAACCTGGGCTTTTTCCTGGTTTTTGTCTTTTCTGTTTTGGCCCTTTTGATTTCAGGTGTTTTTTTTCACTACAAAGACTCTGTTGTAAATGTGGAGAAAAAGGTTGAGCGGCTACAGGAAGATTTTCTGAACAAAGAAAAAGAAGCTTTCCGTGAGTTGCAAAACTTTATAGTCTCACACAAAAAAGAGGGAGAATATCTGTTTTCCGACCCGGGATTTCTAAAAAAAATGGAAA
>SLRE01000014.1 GCA_007131125.1 Bacteroidales bacterium
GCCCAGGTTGAAGCGCCGTTCGAGGTACTCGTAGATGGTCATCAAGTCGAGCCGGCGGTAAAAGGGCAGGTAACAAAACACCACCACCGGCGCCACGAGCACGATGGTCATGTTCACAATGAAGTAGGTCCAGTCGTTCGCGTAGACCTGCGCGGGGATGGCGATGAAGGTAATCGCGCTGAGTTGCGTCCCGAAGATCGAGATGCCCACGGCCAGCCAGGGCATTCTCCGGCCGCCAAGAAAGAATTCGTCGGTTCCCGTCTGGTAACGCGAGAAATAGAAGGCCATCACCACGAGAATGGCGAGGTAGAGGCCGAGCGTGGCGAAGTTCATTGCTCCAAAGCGCGGTTCCAGGCGGCGTTGTTCGCCCGCCCACACCTCCGTCGTGCGAACGCCGGGGCGCGTCTCTCCGCCCGGCAAGACCACCCGATCGCCCCACGCGACGGACGGGACGGTCACCACGGATGGAAACGGCGTTTCGCCCACGGAAGCCCACGTGTCCGTGACGGTATGGTAGGCCAAGATGTCGCGCGGAAAGCCGGGGTGTTCGTCGATGGGTTCAAAACCCGCCTGCTCCCCATCGTCGCCGCCGACGACGTAGAAATGGCGGTTGCCGATGACCGGGGCGGGTGATGGCGCGGCCGCCGCGGGTCGGGGCAAATCCGCGATGCGCTCCCAACCCTCGCCCGGCGTGAACCGGTAGGCGTCCGTGAGGTATTCGCGGCTCATCCCGCCCTGTTCGTCCGGCGCCAAGCGCACGCCGCCCGCCAGATGGAAGGCCCCGCCTTGGGCCGCCGCCACGGACAGGAAACGTTCCGGTCCAGGCCAAGGCTCGAGGCTTTCCCAAACGGGATCATCGGCTGAGAGATCAAGCGCAAGAAACGTGTGCAATGCCTCCTCCGCGCTGGCCTCCGGCTCGGAAAGTCCTCCCGCGACGTAGATGGTTTCCTCGACCATGGCGCCCGCAGCATAGGCGATGCCGTGGGGCAAGGGCGGCAGTTCGTCAATGTGCAACTCCGCGCCATGCCAACGGAGCCGGAACACGTCATCGTGGAAGGCGGCTTCGTCATCGCCGCCAATACACACGACGCCATCCCGCGTGGTCACGGAAACGCCATAGGCCATGGGCCGGGGAAGCTGGCCCGCCTCAATCCATTCGCCCTCAACGTCCTCAAGGACAAAGACGCGGTCATGCCAGACCTTCTCGCCGTCTTCCCACGGGGGCGCTTCCGGGAAGTTCGCTCCTCCCGCGACAATCAAGGCGTCATGGTGCGCCCCAGCGAAGGGTCCCGCGAAGCCAGTGGGATCGGGCAAAGGCTGCGCTTCCTCCCAGACAAACGGCCCCTGCGGCGGCGCTTCTTTCCCATTGGCGGTGGGGGTGGGTAGCGCAACGGCCAGCACCGCCGCCGCTACAGCGGCCAACATCCCCCATCGGACGGTCATTGCTCCGCTCCCTCGTCCAGATGCGTCCGCCAATCGGCGCCATCGGCGATCCATTCGAGGTTGAACCGCGCGAGGTGGATGCCGCCGCCCCGTTCATAGAGCAGAAAGATCAGCCCTTCGGCGGGCGTGTCCGGGTGACCGGCGGCCAAGGACGAATACGCGCTGCCGCCTTCGTACACCATCCGCTGGAGGGGCCACGTCTCGCCGCCGTCGAAACTCGCCCACACCGTGATGCCCGAACGTCCGGAGGGCGAGTCCAGGTTGCTGTAGACAAGGATGTCGTGATCGTCATCGGGAACCCGGACCAAGCCGCCCGCGCAACCGTAGGCGCTGTCGCGAGGGCCGTCGAGCAAGTACTCGCAGCGCGCGGGATTTAGCCACGTTTCCCCGCCGTCATCGCTCCACGCAATGTAGCGGTTGCCCGTGGTCATGTGCTCACGCGAGTTGTAGTATATCCGCCCGTCCGAGCGTTCCGCCAGGGTCCCTTCCCCCGTGCCGAACACGGGAAACGGCGCCGTGACTTGCCAGGTGTCTCCGCCGTCGTCGCTGTACATCGCCGTGTTGTAATGATACGGCCGCCACTCGGCGTCGTTGCTCCCCGTGAACACGCGCACCGGCATGAGCAATCGCCCCGCGTGTTCGCCGTACTGAAGCGTGACGCCTGTCTCATGGTAATGCGCGGACACCGGCGACTCTTCCGGCGGCGCGTACTCATGGACGTCGATATCCCCATACGGCTTCCCATGCCCCAGCAGGTTCGGCTCCACCGTGAGGTCCTCTTGTTCCCACGTGACCCCATGGTCGCCGCTGCGCCACATGAAGCCGTTGGTTGGGCTGAGCAGCATGACATCGCCCGAGTTCTGGTCCACGATGGGGTTGGCGCGCCGCTCCACGCCCGTCTCGATTTCCGGACCCCACGTCTCTCCGCCATCCTCGCTGCGGCGGACGGCTTGGCCATCGCGGCCAAACGCGAGCACGGTTCCATCGGCGGCCACGGTAATCGAAGGGAACCGCCCCGGAAACAGTTCGCCCGCCTCTTCGAAAACAGGTTCATCCGCCCCAACCGGCGCCGCCAGCATCGCCGCGAGTGCAAACACCGTGATTGCCGCTGTCCGTTCAACAAACAACATACGCATGGTTATCTCTCCCTGTTGTGAAATACGGTATGCGCGCACCACTTCGGGATTGATGTACCCGAACTGCCGGCGCCGAACGCAACATAACACAGTATTGACCGTAAACCCAATTGAGAACTTGCCCTCCCCAATCGCCGGATACGGCGGTGGGGCGGCTTTGGACGAAAAAATCCCCCCATCGAAGGGGGGATCAAGGGGGATGTTACGCCCTGAAGCAGCCGCTTGCCCGAGGTTTGGGAGTGGCGCGTAATTTCCAAGGC
>SLRE01000234.1 GCA_007131125.1 Bacteroidales bacterium
ATGATATTTGGGTTTTTACTGATTTATTACTGGCGTAAAAAAGGAAAAATTTATTATTAAAAAAAGTCAGCAAAATTCAGCTATTAACAGATCCTGGATAAATAAACTGCTGAAAACAAAGGTTTAAGGAATGCAAAGGTCCATTTTTCAGGAAATTAAAGATTTCTTTTTAAGGGGTTCGATATTGGCGAGGCTTATAGGCATCAACGTTGCGATATTTATTCTTGTCAATCTGGTCCGGGTTTTCTTTTTCCTGCTCAATATTGATGGTGCCGGAGATGCCCTGGGGCATTGGCTTGCGGTATCTTCCAATGTGCATGTTATTCTTCACCGGCCCTGGACTCTCATAACCTACATGTTTCTGCATTTCGACTTTCTCCACATTTTGTTTAACATGATCGTGCTTTATGTCGGGGGAAGGCTTTTTACCGGATTCATCGGTGCCGACAGGCTTACGGGTACCTACCTGATCGGAGGGCTGGTAGGAGCCATTTTCTATGTGGTTTCATTTAATGTTTTTCCCGTTTTTGCAGAAGTGGCTCCCTTTTCCATAGCACTTGGAGCTTCGGCCTCTGTGTTGGCCGTTTTTATTGCCATTGCAGTTTATATGCCCAATTACCAGCTTCCTTTGTTGCTTCTCGGGCGGATCAGGTTAAAGTATATCGCAATTTTCTTTGTTGTTCTGGATATTATCAGCATCGACCAGGGAAACCCCGGCGGACACCTGGCACACCTTGGTGGTGCATTCTGGGGTTTTATTTATGCCACCATGCTTAAAAGCGGCAGAGACCCTGCCCTGGTGCTTGGATTTTATCTTGATAAGTTTGTTGGGCTGTTTCGCCGAAAACCCCGGATGAGGGTGGAATACACCAGGGAAAGGCCTGTTACCGATGAGGAATACAACCGGCAGCGTGCCGATAGACAGAAAAAAATGGACAAGATCCTGGATAAAATTTCCAAAAGCGGCTATGAGAGTCTGACCAAAGAAGAAAAGGAACTTCTCTTTAAAATGGGTGACAAGTAAGGCTGCTTTCCAAAGGTTTTCTGATGAAAAGGTCCTGGTTTAAACTATCCCTGTTGGGCAAACTTATTTTTTTTGTAAATTTTTTCTTTGTATTTCTGTTGATTATCTCTTACCTGGCTTCTTTTACCGGGCCGGATACTCTGTGGCCACTTGCATTTGCAGGCCTGGTTTACCCCATTTTGCTGGGTATTAACATTGTAATTGTGCTGGGATGGCTGATTTTTAGAAAAATCCACTTCCTGGTTTCTCTGCTGACCATACTTGCCGGCTTTAGCCATGTGCAAAATTTTTTTCAATGGAATGAGCTGAACCGGGAGCTTCCTTCCGGTGGAACCAATATTCATTTGCTCAGCTACAACGTCAGGGTTTTCGACCTTTACAGCTATGGTCCTTCCTGGGAAATTGACTTTACCAACCGCAACAATATTTTCCGTTACCTTCAGGCCAAAGATTATGATATTCTTTGCTTTCAGGAGTTTGTGCACGACCGCAGCGGTGAGTTTAAAACCCTGGATACCCTGCCGCATATCCTGAGGGCCCGCCACCATCATTTCGAATATACCAGGTCTTCAAGAAATAAAAATTTTTTCGGGCTTGCCACTTTTAGCGCCTATCCTATTGTAAACAAGGGTAAAATTTTGCTGGAAACCCGCTACGGTAATCTTTGCATTTACTCAGATATTGCAATAGGCAAGGATACCCTGAGAGTATATAATGTGCACCTGGAATCTATTGGTTTGAGTGAGGAGGATTTTCTTTTCCTGGAAAACATGAGCAACATCATTCAGGCCCCTGAAAAAAATGCATTGACCGAAGGGGGACGGCGTATCCTTGGTCAGCTTAAAACGGCCTTTTTACTGCGGGCACCCCAGGCCCGCAAAATTGCAGAACATATGGAAACCAGCCCCTACCCTGTTATTCTTGCCGGAGATTTTAATGACACCCCGGCTTCCTACGTTTACCGGGCATTATCGAAAAACCTGCACGATGCCTTTAGGAGCGGAAGGGGCATTGGACAAACCTATATTGGGGCCATCCCCGGCTTTCGTATTGACTATATTTTGCATTCAGAAGAATTTACTGCCTATAATTTCCAAACCGGAACCCGGGAGTATTCCGACCATTACCCAATCAGTACAGTACTTAATTTTCAAACCAAAGAGTAATTTATTTAATTTCGCTCCGTTTTTTATAAGTAATTTTTTTACAAACAGCATTAGAACCATTCATAATTTAAAAGTTCGTGTAATGAAAAAAACCATTTTAGTTTTTCTGGCTTTGATTTTAAGCGGTCAGCTTGCCCTGGCGCAGGATTATCAAACGGGAATCGGAGTACGCGGAGGCGTTTTCAGCGGTGTCAGTTTCAAGCATTTTGTCAGTCCGAACGATGCCGTGGAGGCTGTAGCTGCCTTCCACTTTGGTGGATTGTTTATGGCCGGGATGTACCAGCGCCATGTGATGGCATTTGATGTACCGGGTCTAAACTGGTATTATGGTGCAGGGGCTCACCTCGGATTTTACGAAGGCAGGGACCGTCCGCGCTGGTTTGATGAACGTGACCGCAATTACGTGGTTTTTGGGGTAAATGGTGTGGTTGGGATTGAATATAAAATTGAGGAAATCCCGATCTCCATCGGTCTGGACGTAACACCGGCATTGAATATTGTAGATAGATTCAGGCTTTGGACTGGTGCCGGCCTTACATTGCGTTACGTGTTTTAAGGAATAATCAGACCTGTTTTCATGGTTTAAGACATAATCTTTTTTGGATGGTGGTCAGGTTTTCGACCGCCATCCTGTTTTTCCCACAGGAATTTTGCCACAGGCTTTTGTTGATGCCTCAAAGTATTGTTGCTATTTTTGTACAAAACAACCCCCATGGCCTTTAAGCTTATTTCGGATTTTTCTCCTACGGGTGACCAGCCTGAAGCCATTGCCGAACTGGCAAAAGGCCTGGAAATGGGTGTGCCTTTCCAGACCCTTCTTGGGGTTACAGGAAGCGGAAAAACCTTTACCATTGCCAATGTTGTGGAGAAGGTTCAGCGTCCTACCCTGGTGCTGAGCCACAACAAAACCCTGGCTGCCCAGCTTTATGGAGAGTTCAAAGCTTTTTTCCCCGAAAATGCAGTGGAGTATTTTGTTTCCTATTACGATTATTATCAGCCCGAAGCCTATCTGCCTACCACAAACACCTATATTGAAAAGGACCTTTCAATAAATGACGAAATAGAAAAGTTAAGGCTTAGCGCCAGCAGCGCCCTGTTATCAGGCAGGCGCGATGTGATTGTGGTCAGTTCGGTTTCCTGTATTTATGGAATTGGCAATCCTGATGATTTTAATGCCAACATCATCCGGCTTACCAAAGGGGATATAATTCCCCGCAACAAGCTCTTGCACCGGCTGGTAGGAAGCCTTTACAGCCGGACAACCATAGAGTTTACAAGGGGCAACTTTCGCGTGAAGGGAGATACGGTGGACGTGTTTCCTGCTTATTCTGATACGGCTTTTCGTATCCTTTTCTGGGGGGATGAAATTGAATCCCTGGAATCTTTTGATCCCGAGAGCGGGAAAAAAATCAGGGATTTTGAACACATTGCCATTTATCCTGCCAATTTGTTTGTTACCAGTCAAAGGCGGATGCAGTCCGCCATCCGACAAATACAGGATGACATGGTAAAACAGGTTGTGTTTTTTAAAGACAATGGAAAAGACCTTGAGGCCAAGCGCCTGGAAGACCGGGTGAATTACGATCTGGAAATGATCCGTGAGCTGGGCTATTGTTCGGGTATTGAAAATTACTCCCGTTACTTTGACGGGCGAAGGCCCGGTACGCGGCCATTTTGCCTTCTGGATTATTTTCCGGAAGACTTTCTGATGGTTGTTGACGAAAGCCACGTGACCATACCCCAGGTTCATGCCATGTATGGTGGGGATTTTTCACGCAAGCAAAACCTGGTTGAATATGGCTTCCGGCTTCCGGCGGCCCTTGACAACCGCCCGCTAAAATTTGATGAGTTTGAAAGCCTCATGCACCAGGTGATCTTTGTAAGTGCCACCCCGGCCGATTATGAACTGGAAAAAAGCGAGGGAGTTGTTGTAGAGCAGTTGATAAGGCCTACCGGCCTGCTGGAGCCTGCCATTGATGTGCGCCCAAGCCTAAACCAGATAGATGATTTGCTGGAAGAGATAAATCAGCGCACCGGGCAGGATGAAAGGGTTCTGGTAACCACCCTGACAAAACGGATGACCGAAGAGCTGGCCAAATACCTCAACAATGCCGGCATCAAATGCCGTTATATCCATTCCGATGTGGATACCCTGGAAAGGGTGGAAATCCTCCGGGATTTGCGTCTTGGCAATATTGATGTGCTCATTGGGGTCAACCTGTTAAGGGAAGGGCTTGACCTTCCGGAAGTATCCCTTGTGGCCATATTGGATGCAGATAAGGAAGGGTTTTTGCGGTCGGAGCGTTCATTAATCCAGACCAGTGGAAGGGCTGCCCGAAACCTGAACAGCAAGGTGATCATGTACGCTGACAAAATAACCCGTTCCATGCAGATCACCATTGATGAGACCAACAGGAAGCGGGAAAAACAACTGAAGTATAACGAGGCCAACAACATCACCCCTGCCCAGATCAGAAAGTCGGTGGAAGCCATTCACGGACAGACATCCGTTGCCGACAGGAAACTGAAAGAAGAAAAAGTTTACGTAGAGAAAGAGGATGTGGATATAGCTGCGGATCCTGTGGTAAAGTATATGGGCAAAGAACAATTGCAAAAAGCCATCAACCGAAGTCGCAAACAAATGGAGAAAGCTGCCAAAGAGCTGGATTTTGTGCAGGCTGCCAAATGGAGGGATGAGTTGTTTGCCCTGGAAAAAATATTCAAAGAAAGATTTTTATAAATACAATCACCAATGGAACTTCAGGAATTGTTGAAAAAGTACCGGGATCAATATAAACCCATGTTTAAGCCCGACCTGGACAAGACAAATACTTTTTTCCTGGATTTTTCAGGCCGCAATAAGGATTTGGAGGCTTTGGAATTTTCCGATACCCTGCTGCTGGATAACTATGTTTTCAGTAAGCTCAATAGCAATGGCGCCATTTACGGATATGGGGGCTACATGGAAAACCGGGAAGTTTACAAAAGAAGCCCCTTGTTTGCTGGCTCGCAGAAAAAAGCCCGGAGCATTCACCTGGGTATTGATGTGTGGACCGAAAGCGGCAAGGAGGTTTACCTTCCCCTTGACGGCATGGTGCACAGTTTTCAGAACAACAAACAGTTCGGGGATTATGGACCTACCATTATCATGCAGCATGAGCTCGAAGGGATTGTTTTCTATACTCTCTATGGTCATCTTGACATGGATTCTCTGAATGGACTGGAAGAGGGTAAACCTTTTAAAGCCGGAGAATTGCTTTGCCGGGTGGGAAGCTTTCCCGTAAACGGGGACTGGCCGCCTCACCTTCATTTTCAAATAACCGGGGATTTAATGGGTAACAAAGGTGATTTTCCCGGGGTATGCCTGGAAGAAGAAAAAGAGTATTACCGCAAAATCTGCCCCGACCCGGGCATCTTTTTCCCAAAATTAAGCTGAATTTTTTAGGCTAAAGGATTTAAAAAAAATACCTATTTTTGCCGCCAAAGCCTGTAGCCCCAAATCAGGAAAAAAAGAGTTATCGGGCATTAAAATTTACCAATAGAAAAAATAGTTAGCTGTGGACGTATTTAAAAAAACGACAAATAATATGGGCCCTTTGGGCCAGTTCGCCAGTCAGGTTCATGGTTACTGGACATTCCCCAAGCTGGAAGGTGACATTTCTACCCGCATGAAGTTTCGGGGAAAAGAAAAGCTCGTATGGAGTCTTAATAACTACCTTGGACTGGCCAATCATCCCGAAGTCCGTAAAGCAGATGCAGAGGCTTCTGCACAGTATGGCCTGGCCCTTCCGATGGGTGCACGTATGATGTCGGGCCAAACCGACCTTCATGAGCAACTGGAGCAGGAGCTGGCTGATTTTGTCGGAAAAGAATCTGCCTATTTGCTAAATTACGGTTACCAGGGAATGGTATCAATTATTGATTCGCTGGTAGACCGCAAGGATGTTATTGTTTATGATTCGGAGTCGCATGCATGCATTATTGACGGGGTAAGACTCCACATGGGCAAACGTTTTGTGTATCCGCACAACAACATTGAAAACCTGCGCAAACAGCTGGAGCGGGCTACAAAAATCTGCAAGGAAACCGGTGGAGGAATACTGGTCATTACCGAAGGTGTTTTTGGCATGTCGGGCGATTTGGGCAAGCTCGATGAAATTGCAGCCCTGAAAAAGGAGTTTTCCTTCAGGTTGCTGGTAGATGATGCCCATGGCTTTGGTACCATGGGAAAAACCGGCGCCGGAGTGGGTGAATACCTCGGAGTGCAGGATAAGATTGATGTATATTTCGGGACTTTTGCCAAGTCTGTGGCTTCTATAGGTGCTTTTGTAGCTGCCCCCAAAGAAGTGATTGTTTACCTGATGTACAACATGCGCAGCCAGATTTTTGCCAAATCTTTGCCCATGCCTCTGGTTGTGGGTGCCCTGAAAAGGCTGGAGCTGATTCGTAACCATCCTGAATTGCGTGACCAGCTTTGGGTAATCGCCAATGCCTTGCAGAAAGGATTGAAAGACCGGGGGTTTAACATCGGCAATACACAATCGCCAGTTACCCCGGTATTCTTAAATGGCGGACCCCAGGAAGGCGCCAACCTTGCCCACGATTTGAGAGAAAACTTTAACATCTTCTGTTCAGTGGTCACCTATCCGGTTGTACCCAAGGGGGTTATCATTATCCGGCTTATTCCCACGGCCATTCACACCCTTGAGGATGTAAACTATACCCTGGAAGCATTTTCGAAAATTAAAGAAAAACTTGATGCAGGAAAGTATTCCTGTGATAAGTTTGCCGATGTGAAAACTTCCTGAAAGAAAAACCAGTAGATTCACGACCGGGTAGTTTTAATAGGCTGCCCGGTTTTTTTATACCTTACCTTGCAGTTCTTTTTCAAGTTCCATTATGCATTCCTTTATAACGGGCAGGGCTTTTGATGCATCGGAAAGGTCGTTGTTTCTGGCCTGGCTGTAAAGAAAACCGGTAAGCTCATGCAGGCGGGAAGCACCAATGGTACCGGCAAGTCCCTTGAGGGTGTGCAAGGCCTCAAGGTATGATTTTTCATCCCGGGCGGCATCCGCCGTTTCCAGGTTGCCCGATAGTTCACGGGCATCTTCAAAAAACGAATCAAAAATTTCCTGCAACAGGCCCGGGTGGCTTTGGGCTTGCTTTTGCAGGCCAGAAAAAGTATCCGGGTTCAAAACCGGTACAACTTTTAAATCATCCAGAAATTTTTCGAAATTGGTACTTCTTGTCATGCTGTTTCTGTTGGTTCTGCAATTCGTCCAGTTTTTTTTCTGCTTCCTCCAGGGCTTTCTCCATATTCTTCACTTCAATAATCTGTCCCAGCTTTTCTGCAATATTTTTTACGAGGATTTTCTCGTTTATGTGAAAAGGGTCTTTTTTTATGATTGGCTTTTCTTCGAGATAGCCCACCCGAATGTATCCCAGTTTTTGCTTTTTTGCCTTAATGGGAGAAGTATAGGTCCATTTTGTTTCGCGAAAGTTTTTGGAAGCGTACCGTTTTTTTTGAAACACGATTTCCACCCAGGTGTCGTGAGAGTATTTCAACCCGTAAGGAATGATATCCAGGGTGCGCTTCAGGATTCCCTCAAAAGTAATTCCCGGTACTCCGGTTATATCAGAAATGTCGAAGAGGCAGTTTAGCTGCTTGATTTTCTGATTCAGGGAAGTGGTAAGTTTATGAAGTTTTTCTTCCGCGATTTTTTTGTCGGTAATGTCTGAAAGAACCAAAATGGCCCCGGATGGCTCTTCTTTATTGTTCTTTGGGTAGCTGATGCTCAAGCTTGCCCATATGGTTTCACCACTTCCCCTACCCAATTGAACTTCTTCCCTGTGGGGCATCCCACTGTTGTTTTCACCACCCAGTCCAAGGTTTTGGCGGTCTTCGGCAGCCAGCACAAAATCCAGGAAAGATTTTCCGTAAAGATTTTCCCGGTGCTGTCCCAGAATATTGCAGGCAGTGCTATTGGCAAAAACAATCTGATTGTTTTCATTGGTAAGGATAAGCCCTTCGTTCATGTTGGCAATCAGCTTGTGGTATTTTTCCTCGCTGTGCTTTAGTGCATCATGGGTTTGGTCTTTTTCACGGAGGAAACGCTCGAGTATTTCCAGGTACTTCTTTTTCTCCTGGTTTCGCTGGTAAATAATCAGCAAAATGGTGCCAAGCCAAAGAGCAAGTATCCCAAAAATTATCAACAGGAAGTTTCCTGTGGATACCACAATCTGGGAAATTAATCCGGAAATAAAAAGACAAAGGGTCAGGGACACACCAAATACTGTTTTGTTTTACTGAATCATCAAAAAAAAATGTGTATATCAAACGCAAAGGTAAAATTAAGAAAAACAGATTCTTTTGTCCATTAATTTTAGTATAATTTTGACCTTTTGATAAGGAATGACAACAATACCTGCTCGTAACCCTGGTTGATATCTGCCGGTACGAAATCAATATGGTATTGCATGCATTTTAGTTTTATCTGTTTGAAGTAGTCATTCATATTTTTGATGTACTGGTCTTTGATGTCTCCCGGGTTTAGTTTCAATTCCCTTCCGGTTTCCATATCAACAAATTTCAGGGGTCTGTTCTGATAGGAGAAGTCCAGCTCTTTGGTCTTTTCATAAACATGAAAAAGGATTACTTCGTGCTTGTTGTGCTTCAGGTGCTGCAGGGCTGAAAACAGCTCATCCGGGCTGGCGTTATTTTCCAGCATATCGGAAAAAATAATTACCAGGGAGCGCTTATGGATATTTTCTGCCAGCAGGTGCAAAAGTTCAGCAGTATTTGAAGTTTTGTTAAGGCTTTGGTTTTGTTTGTGGTGCAATCTTTCGAGGTGTGTAAACAGCATACGCTGATGCACGGAGCTGGATTTGGCAGGGGTATGCAGTTCGGTATCATCGGCAATGATGCTCAGGCCCACGGCATCTCTTTGACGGTGGAGCAAATATGCCAGGGCTGAAGCGCATTCCACGGCAAAGGAAATTTTGGAAGGGTGGTCGCCGCTTTGCCCGAAAGCCGGAAAATACATGGAAGAAGAATTATCAATGACAACCTGGCATCGCAGGTTGGTTTCCTCTTCAAAGCGTTTTACAAAAAGTTTTTCGGTACGGGCATAGAGTTTCCAGTCGATGTGGCGGGTGCTTTCGCCGGGATTGTAAATCCTGTGCTCTGCAAACTCAACAGAAAACCCATGAAAAGGACTTTTATGCAGACCTGTGATGAAACCTTCCACCACCTGCCGTGCAAGCAGCTCGAGGTTTCCAAAATGTCTGGGTACTTCAGGGTCTATTTTTTTTATCACAATACGGATATTTAAAAGGGGTGCCTTTTTTTATCAGGACACCCCTAAAATTTTTCAGAGAAAAAATGTTTTATAACAAACTTTCAATTTTTCCTGCAAGAACGGATTTGGGCACAGCCCCTACTTGTTTATCGGCCACTTCGCCATCTTTAAAAAACAGGATGGTGGGGATATTTCTGATGCCGTAGCGTGAAGCCACATCGGGGTTGTTGTCCACGTCCAGTTTCCCAACTACTGCTTTGCCTTCATACTCCTGGGAAATTTCCTGTACAATGGGAGCCACCATACGGCAGGGTCCGCACCATTCTGCCCAGAAATCAACCAAAACAGGTTTGTCGGACTTTAATACTACCTCGTCAAAATTGGAATCTGTCAATTCAAGTGCCATAGCTTTTATTTTTAAAAAAGGATTTCTGTTTATGCAAATATAAATTTTTCTCTACAAAAATTGCAGTTTATTTGCGCTTAGTTTAAACGGTAACTCAACTGATATTGTTTGAGTATGTCGTTGAGAAAGCCAATGGGCTCAACTTTAATTTTTCGTGAAAGCATGTCTACCGAAAGGTTTTCCACTGGGTCTACAATAGAAACCTTTAGGCGAGACCTTCCTTTATGCTTTTTGGCGTATTCCAGCATTTTTTCGGTAAGTTCATCACTTACATCACTAACGGGTAAAAACAATACCAGCTCTTTCATTTCTTTTTCTGCAAGGTCGGTAAGCAGGCTCATGCTTTTTATCCTGACCTCAACCTGATTATGATTGAATTTGTTTGTGGTCACCTTTGCCTTGACGTAGATGAAATTTTGTTCTGCCAGAAAATGCTTCATCTTCAGGTATTCTTCCGAAAAAAGGAAAAGCTGGTGGGATTCGGTATAGTCCTCTATAACAAATGTTCCATAAGGCTTTCCGTTTTTGGTATATTTATGTGCAGCAGAAGTGATGATGCCGGCAAAGGATATTTCCCGGTTTTTTAAAGCCGGGAGGTTTTTCAGGTCGCCCACACTTACATTACAGAAACTTTGAATCTGGATTTTAAAATCATCCAGAGGGTGGCCGGAAATATACATACCGGTAACTTCCTTCTCCTGCCTGAGGGTTTCGAGTTTGTCCCAATGGGGGCAGTCAGGCAGGTCCGGGTCCGGCAAGGTTACCTCCGAGCTGTCGTCGAAAAGATTCATCTGGGAGGTGTTTTCGCGCATGATGATTTGCTGGGTATGGCGAATAATCCGGTCAATGAAGGTTGTGGTGCCGTTGTCGTCCGAATAAAAGAACTGCGCCCTGTGGCATCCCTCAAAGCAGTCAAAGGCACCGGCGCGCGCCAGGGATTCAAAAACCCTTTTGTTTACAGCCCGCAGGTTGACCCTTTTGGTAAAGTCAAAAATGTTGCGGAAAGGGCCGTTGGTTTCCACTTCTGTTACAATATTCTCTACAGCCCCCTCTCCCACTCCTTTAATGGCACCAAGGCCGAAACGGATTTCCCCCTTGTCGTTTACAACAAAATTGAATTTACTTTCGTTGACATCCGGTCCCAGGACGGATATCTGCTGCCGCTGGCATTCCTCCATCATGGAGGTAATCTTTTTGATGTCGCTGAAATTATGGGTGAGCACTGCGGCC
>SLRE01000154.1 GCA_007131125.1 Bacteroidales bacterium
GGAAAAACCAACCCCCAAACCGGGTAATTGCCAAAACGGTAAAATATTCCCCCGGAAAGGTTGAACTAATTTTCAAATTATACCTATGAGTAAAGTTATTGCCATTGCCAATCAAAAAGGAGGAGTAGGAAAAACCACCACCGCCATTAATCTTGCAGCCAGCCTGGCAGTTTTGGAGCACAAAACCCTGCTGGTAGATGCCGATCCCCAGGCCAATGCCACATCCGGTGTGGGTTTTGATCCAAAAGTTGTTAAAACCAGCATTTATGAGTGCATCATAGATGATGTGGAGCCAAAAAATATTCTGCTCAATACATCTACCCCAAACCTGGACCTCATCCCGGCACACATCGACCTGGTTGGTGCCGAAATTGAAATGATCAACCTGCCCAACCGCGAAATGATGATGCGCAAGGTGCTGGACAAAGTAAAAGATCAGTATGATTTTGTTTTGATCGATTGTTCCCCTTCCCTGGGCCTGATTACGGTTAATGCCCTTACTGCTGCAAATTCGGTTATCGTGCCGGTGCAATGCGAATACTTTGCACTGGAAGGACTCGGCAAGCTGCTCAACACCATCAAAATCGTTCAGAGCAGGCTGAATCAGAAACTGGAAATCGAGGGCATTCTGCTTACCATGTACGACAACCGTCTTCGTTTGTCGAACCAGGTTGTAGAGGAAGTAAGGAACCATTTCCAGGAACTGGTATTTGACACCATCATTCAGCGCAATACCAAACTTGGTGAAGCCCCCAGTTTTGGCGAAACCATCATCATGCACGATGCACAGAGCCGCGGCGCCATCAATTACCTTAATTTGGGCAGGGAAATTTTGCAAAAAAATGACCTGACCAAAATCAAACAGTCCGAAAAAAACATTGAAGTTTAAAATACGTACCGGCCGCAATTTGGGAAAATTCCCAGAAGAAAGGTTTTTTGTGAATAAATTTAGCGGCTTCAAACAACACAGAAAAAATCAACAACCGCTACCCTGCAGATAATAAAGTTTTACCTTTCAGGGTTTTGTTAAAAAATGGTTTATCAAAAACATCCGGAATGAATGCAAAAAAAAGGGCATTAGGAAAAGGGTTGAGCGCACTGCTCAACGATTCGGGCATGGAAGCTGAACCCGTTTACGATGCCGAAAAGGAATTGCTTGCCGTTGGTACCGTTGGTTTGGTGCCACTGGATAATATAGAAGTCAACCCCTACCAGCCCCGAACCGATTTTGACGAAGAAAGCCTAAAAGAACTGGCGGCTTCCATCAAGGAACAAGGTGTAATTCAACCCGTAACGGTAAGGAAAGACAATAACGGGAAATTACAGCTAATCTCGGGCGAGCGTCGCTGCAAGGCTTCTCGCATGCTGGGGCTTACCGATATTCCTGCCTACATTGTAATTGCCGACGACCATGCCATGCTGGAAATGGCCATAGTGGAAAACATCCAAAGGGAAAACCTTAACCCAATCGAGGTGGCCCTGGGTTACAAACAGCTCATCAGCGACTACAACCTCACCCAGGAGATGCTGAGCGAGAGACTCGGAAAAAGCCGGTCTTCCATTGCCAACTTTCTGCGATTGCTGAACCTCCCGGGAGAGATACAGATTGGCCTGCGGCAGGAGTTGATAACCATGGGGCATGCCCGTGCCCTGGTTGGCATTGATGATGTACAAACCCAGCTGGATATTTTTCATGATATTCTTGCACAGGGCCTATCGGTAAGGGATGTGGAAGAAATTGTAAAAAACCTTTCGGAACCCAAAAAGGAAAACCGGAAAAAACCCAAACCCGCCCATCCTGAAAATGAAAAGTTTGAAAGGGTTCAAAAAGAGCTTTCCGATTATTACGGTGCCAAAGTACAGCTTAAAGCCAAAGCAGGCGGAAAAGGGTCTATCGTCATCAGTTTTTCATCCGGTGAAGACCTGGAAAGGATTTTAAACTTAATCAACAAATAAACCAGCAGAACCTGAAGTGCCCGTGTTCCAAGCTCATAAAATTGCTGCTTCAGATGCGAAGGATAAAGCCAAAAGCAATGTTTCCCTGTTAAAGGCCCTGCTGTTGTCATTTATTCTGCTGGCGGGGACTGTATGGCCTGCAGCAGGTCAAGATCCCGGAAATAATAATGCAAATGAGGTTCCTCCGGCCCCCGTGAGGGAAGAGCCACCCTCCCCCACGCGTGCAGCCATGCTGTCGGCAACACTTCCGGGTTTGGGGCAGATTTACAACGGCAAATACTGGAAAGTTCCTATCATCTATGCCGGCTTTGGCACCCTTGCCTATTTTATTGATTTTAACAACACCGAATACCAGGTTTGGCGGCAGGCCTACGTGGCAAGGGTTGACGGGAATCCCAACACTGTTGACAACTTTCCCAACCATTCCGACGACAACCTGAGAAGAGCCATGGAATACTACCGGCGCAACCTGGAAATCAATTACATTCTTACGGTAGCATTATACATGATAAACATTCTGGATGCAAGTGTGGATGCACACCTGATGGATTTTGATGTGGGCGAGGAACTGGGCATGAGAATGGAACCACACCTCACCCCCATGCCAAACGGTACATCCCGTTCGCCCCATGCTGCCGGATTAAAATTAACTTTTAGATTTTGATAAGATGGGAAAAAAACTGAAAATCGCCATTATCGGGTATGGCAAAATGGGCAAGGAAATCGAAAAACTGGTTTTGGAAAAAGGCCATGACATAACCGCCATCATTGACAATGAGCGGCACTGGGACGAGCTCAGACAAATGTTAAAAGTCTCGGATGTGGCCATTGAGTTTACCACCCCGGCAACCGCCCCTGCCAATATCGAAAGGTGCTTTGAAGCTGAAACCCCCGTGGTATGCGGCACCACCGGATGGCTGGACCAACTGCCCCGTCTGCGTGATTTATGTCTTGAAAAAAACCAGACCCTATTCTATGCCTCCAACTTTAGTATTGGGGTAAATATTTTTTTTGAAATCAACCGTCGCCTGGCAGGTTTTCTCAAGGATTATCAGGATTACATTCCGGGGATTTGCGAAACCCACCATATTCAAAAACTGGATGCGCCTAGCGGCACAGCCGTTTCACTGGCCAATGACATTCTGAAGGAAAGGAAAAACCTTACCGGATGGGTAATGAAGGGGGAGGAACATCCCGGCGACAAGTTGGAGGTGGAGTCTTTCAGAATAAAAGATGTTACCGGCACCCATCTGGTGAGTTACCACTCCCCCATCGACAGTATTGAGATTAAGCACACGGCCCACAACCGTAGCGGTTTTACACAGGGTACCCTGATGGCTGCCGAATGGGTTTACGACAAAAAAGGCGTTTTTTCCATGAACGATTTACTTAAACTTTAATCCATACCTCCATGAGCATATACATGATTTTGACAATTTTATTCTTCATTTCTTCTGCTGCAGGATTGTGGAGAATTTTTGAAAAGGCCGGATATAAAGGATGGTATGCCATTATTCCCCTGTTTAATTTTTACATATGGTTAAAGGTGATTAACAAACCCTTGTGGTGGTATATTTTTGTAATCCTTCCCTTTATCAATATATTCACCCTTTTGCTTATGGTGGTGGAAACCCTGAAATGTTTCCATAAAAACAGCCTTTGGCAGCAGGCTCTTGGGGTGATGTTTCCGTTCCTTTTTCTGCCATATCTTGGTTTTTCGAACCGGGAAGCATACATGCATCCCTCAAAAATACCAGCCATTAAAAAAACGGCTACCCGCGAATGGGCCGAGGCCATTATTTTTGCAGTAATCGCAGCCACCATTATCCGCACCTTCTTTATCGAGGCCTACACCATCCCCACCTCATCCATGGAAAAATCCCTTCTGGTAGGGGATTATCTGTTTGTGAGCAAAATCAGCTATGGTACGAGGGTTCCCATGACTCCCATTGCGTTTCCTTTTGCGCACCACACTTTGCCACTTACCCAGTCCACCCGTTCATATACAGAGTGGCTCAAACTGCCATATTACCGGTATCCGGGTTTGCGCAGCATCAGCAACAACGACGTGGTGGTGTTTAATTATCCCGAAGGGGATACCGTGGCTCTTGAATTGCAAAACCAAAGTTATTATAACCTGGTAAGGGAAATGGGCAGGGATGCCGTATGGCGCAATTACGAGGTGGTCAGCCGGCCGGTTGATAAAAGGGAAAACTACATCAAAAGGTGTGTGGGAATTCCGGGCGACACCCTGGAAATAATTAACGGAGAAATATTTGTTAACGGAGAGCGCCTTCCCGACCCCCCGGATGTGCAACACAATTACCAGGTGATAACCGACGGAAGCCCCCTGACACAGCGCATGCTCGACCGCCATAACATCACCGACTGGGGACAGGCCGGACCCAATATTTATGTGCTGGCCATGACTCCTGAAGTTGCCGAAAAAGTAGAACAGGCAAGAAATATCAAGGAAGTGCAGCAGATGGTCCGGCCCGCAGGAAGAAGAGAAAGACATATCTTTCCCCAGCACGACAACTTTACATGGAACGAAGACAATTTCGGACCTGTATATATACCGGCAAAGGGTCAGACAGTCCCCATCAATATAGACAACATTGCCCTTTACAGAAGAATAATAGAGGTTTACGAGGGCAACCAGCTTGAAATAGACGGTTCTGATATCTATATCAACGGTCAGATTGCCGGAGCCTACACCTTCGAAATGGACTACTACTGGATGGTGGGCGACAACCGCAAAAACTCAGCCGACTCCAGGTACTGGGGCTATGTGCCGGAAGACCATATTGTAGGCAGGGCAATGTTTGTATGGTTGTCACTTGACCATAACCAGGGATTTCTTAACCGGATCCGTTTTGACAAAACCTTCCGGGTTATCCGCTGATAAATAGTTTACAGGGTTTCTTACCGCTTTTCCAGCAAAGCAGCCTCCAATAAAGGCTGTTTTAACCAAACTTTTTTCGGTTTCCGGGAAAATGGCAAAACTGGTTTTTTTATATTTGTACGTTATTTAAAAAAGTAACTCATCCGGATTCTGTTTCGATTTATAAAGTAAGTGAGTTACTTTTTCATTTTTGAAACGTTTTGACCTTTACCCTGATGAAAAACAAATATATCGACCTCATAGAACAAACTTTTGATTTCCCGCAGGAGGAATTCAAAGTGATTGACAATGAGCTGTATTTTCACGACATCTGCCTGATGGACCTGGTAAAACAATATGGCACGCCGGTAAAGATCAGTTACCTGCCAAAGATCAGCCAGCAGATACAGAAAGCCAAAAGGTTGTTTAATGTGGCCATGGCCAGGGTCGATTACAAAGGCGAATACCACTATTGCTACTGTACCAAAAGCTCCCACTTCAGTTTCGTTCTGGAAGAAGCCCTGAAAAACGATATTCATATTGAAACTTCATCTGCTTTTGATTTGTATATTGTTGAGGAGTTATACAACCTAGGGCTCATCGACAAAACCAAATATATTGTTTGCAACGGGTTTAAACGCCCTCTTTATACCCAGAAGATCAGCGACCTTGTAAACAGCGGTTACGAAAACACCATCCCGGTTCTGGACAACAAAGGGGAGATTGAAATTTACCGGAAGCTGATCAAAAAAGACAAGCGCTGCCAGCTGGGCATTCGCATTGCAGCCGAAGAAGAACCCATGTTCGAGTTTTATACTTCCCGCCTTGGGATAAGGTACAACGACATTGTGCCCTATTACAAAAAGCACATAAAAAAAGATCCCAGGTTTCAGCTCAAAATGCTGCACTTTTTTATCAATACCGGTATAAAGGACAATGCTTACTACTGGAACGAACTTTCGAAATGCGTGCATGTGTATTGCGATCTGAAAAAAATATGTCCTGAACTGGACAGCCTCAATATTGGCGGGGGCTTTCCCATCAAAAACTCTCTGGGTTTCGATTACGACTATGAATACATGACAGAAGAGATCGTGGCCCAGATAAAGAATATCTGCCAGCAAAACAACGTCAAAGAGCCCAATATTTTTACCGAATTCGGGGCATTTACAGTAGGCGAAAGCGGAGCGGTGATTTACAGCATCCTTGATCAGAAACAACAAAACGACCGGGAGCACTGGAATATGATCGACAGCAGCTTTATGACCACCCTTCCCGACATCTGGGCTGCCAAGCAGCGGTTTATTCTGCTGGCCCTTAACAATTGGGATAAAGAATACCAAAGGGTTAACCTTGGCGGCCTCACCTGCGACAGCCAGGATTACTATAATGCAGAAACCCATTCTAATGCCATCTTCCTGCCAAAAATTTCTCCCGGGGATGTTCAGTACATCGGAATGTTTCATACCGGGGCTTACCAGGAAAGCCTTGGGGGGTTCGGGGGCATTCAGCATTGCCTGATCCCTGCACCCAAAATGGTGATTATCGACCGGGATGAGGAAGGAGAATACAGCACCAAATTATTCGCAAAAGAGCAAAGCTATAAATCCATGCTAAAAACCCTGGGCTTCTGATAAATAGTATGGCCTGTTTATTTTTTCCGGGATTGGGTTATGCAGGATGTTTTTTTCGGTAAACACAAAATTTATTGGCACAGTCTCCCATATAATTATTGGGCTTTTGCAGGTTTTGCTTTATATTTTTTTATCTTTACACCCAAACCAGAAAGGGTTTTGAAATAATTTAAATATTGCCTGCCTTTTTTAAATCTCAGGCAAACGAGTTCCATCACCAAGCACGCAATGATATGTTAAAAAAAAGAGGTTATATCAAGCTTTCCGGCCTGGCTTTCATCTTACTGTGTCTTTTTTCGGTTACCTCCGCACTGGCCGGTGATGATTTCCGCGGACGCATTACTTACGAGATCACTTATGAAGGCAGCCAGATCGACCTTGCAGAAATGGAACAGCTTCCGGCAAAAGCCGAGCTTACTGTTAACGGCCCCAATGTCAGGTGGGAAATGAAAGCGGGAGAGCTGAACCAGATCAAAATCACCAATGCCGAACAGCAATCTGTTTCCACCAAGCTTGAAATCGGAGATGAGCATTACGTTATTCACCAGAACAGGTATGACATTCAGGATGAACTGAGTGAAATGATACAGCCTGAATTCGAGTTTACTGATGAATACAAAGAAATTCTTGGATACGAGTGCCGCAAGGTAATTGCCACAGCCCGCGACCAATACGGCGAAAGGGTAACCTTTGAAATTTACTATACCGAAGAAATAGACGGCTTTCCATTTCATTTTGACCTTCCCTACAATGAAATACCCGGGCTTATGCTCCGTTACGAAATTCAGTCGGGGCCGCTCAGGATGCAATACAAGGCCACTTCCATCAGGTCAAGGCTTTTTGTAGGAAGGAGGAATTTCAGGATTCCGGACAAATACCAGCCCACTACTTTTGAAGAACTGCAGGCGAAGCTCAGGGGAGTTTTTTAACTTTCTCAATCCTGTGAATGTTCTCCCATTAATCCTTGCTTTATCCGCGCAAAGCTTTCTGCCAATTCACAATACTTTTTGTTAATTTTGCGTTGGAATAAAACCACAATCCTTCAGCATGCCCACAAAATTCAACAAGTATAAAAAAAACACCTATAAGAGTCCCAAGGCAAAAAAGAGCGATCTGGAAGGCAACGAACTTTCATGGGGTTCTTTCAGGGATTTTTTCCGCAACCGCCGATTGAAAAAAACTTTTGGCTTTTTCCTGATCATCGTTTCCATATACATGCTTATGGCTTTTTCGTCATACATGGTAAGCTGGAAAGCCGATGATGCTGTGCTTGACAGCAGGGAGTTTAACTGGGAGCTGCTTACCAACAAAGAAATTGTGGTTGAAAACATGATGGGCCGCCTGGGGGCCATTACTGCCCACCTGTTTATTAACAAGTGGTTTGGGATCTCTTCCTTTCTTTTCATTTTTGTTTTTTCCCTCCTGGGTGTTAAATTTTTGTTGAATTACAAACTTCTGCCCATCAGAAAATCCCTGGGGTACTCTGCCTTTTTCCTTATCTGGATTTCGGTGTTTTTTGGTTACCTGATTGGTTCCGGAGAATGGCTGATACTGGGCGGAGTGTTTGGATTTCAGATGAGCCTGTGGCTCAACGGCCTGATCGGTAAGTTGGGCACTGCCCTGTTGTTGTTCTTTTCCCTGGGAAGCTTTACCATCCTTGTTTTTGATCCCAACTTTAGCCATGTGGCAGCATTGACTTCCCGCCTGTTTTCCGGGAAACTTTTTGGACAAACCCGTGAGGATGAATTTTCCCAGGATGAAGAAGAATCTGCCGACAGCCAGGAATTTGCTGGGGAGCAGGAAAATTCCATGCAGGATCCCGGGGATATGGAAGAGGATGATCCCCGTTCCGAGTCGGAAATTATTGCCGCCCTGAAAGAAGAAAATAAAAAAGATTTCGGGAATGACGGAGCTGTTGAGCAAGAACTGGAAGTAGAACAAGGTCAGCAGGAAAACAAAGCGGAGGATGCCGACAAAGACCCTGAGTGGGAAATAGAAGTTGGAAAAGAAAGCAACCAGGTAAGCGGAAGCAACTACCAGAGTGTTGAAGATCCTTTTGGAAAGCCGGATAATGACGTTCCTGACCTCTCTCATCTTGGAGAATACGATCCTACCCTGGACCTTCCCCACTACAAAATTCCCGGAACAGAACTGCTTGACGAAAGGGGAAGCAACACCATACAGGTGAACAAGGAAGAGCTGGAGGCCAACAAGAACCGCATCATCGAGACCCTGAACAACTACAGCATACAGATTGACCGGATCAAGGCCACGGTAGGGCCAACCGTTACCCTTTACGAGATCATTCCGGCTCCGGGGGTGCGCATTTCCAAAATTAAAAACCTGGAAAACGATATTGCCCTGAGTCTTTCGGCTTTAGGAATACGCATTATCGCACCCATTCCCGGCAGGGGTACCATCGGCATTGAGGTGCCCAACAGCAATCCGGAAATCGTTTCCATGCGTTCCATTCTGGAAAGCGACAAATTCCAAAACTCCTCGTTTGAGTTGCCCATAGGCCTTGGAAAAACCATTGCCAACGAAACTTTTATTACTGACCTCACCAAAATGCCCCACCTGCTCATGGCCGGTGCCACCGGGCAGGGTAAGTCGGTAGGTTTGAACGCGGTGCTGGCATCCATCCTTTACAAGAAGCACCCTGCTTATGTGAAGTTTGTTCTGGTTGACCCCAAAAAGGTTGAGCTTACCCTTTTCTCGAAAATTGAAAGACACTTTCTGGCCAAACTACCTGATGCTGAGGAAGCCATTGTTACGGAGACCAGGCAGGTTGTGCGTACCCTGAATTCCCTTTGTATAGAGATGGACAATCGCTACGACCTGCTCAAAGACGCCCAGGTCAGAAACATCAAGGAATATAATGCCAAATTTAAGGCGCGGCGGCTAAACCCCGAACACGGACATCGTTTCCTGCCGTATATCATATTGTTTATTGACGAGTTTGCAGACCTTATCATGACCGCAGGCAAGGAAATTGAAATGCCCATAGCCCGGCTTGCGCAGCTTTCCAGGGCCGTGGGGCTGCACCTGATCATTGCCACACAGCGGCCTTCAGTAAATATTATTACCGGAACCATCAAGGCCAACTTTCCGGCCCGTATTGCTTTCCGGGTGACCTCGCGCATCGACTCCCGCACCATCCTGGATACCGGGGGTGCCGACCAGCTGATCGGCAGGGGCGACATGCTGCTTTCCACAGGCAGTGACCTGATCAGGCTGCAGTGTGCCTTTATCGACACCCCGGAAATCGACCGCATTACCGATTTTATCGGTTCGCAGCGCGCCTACCCTGACGCCCTTCATTTGCCCGAGTATTTTGATGAAGAATCTTCAGGTGCAGAATCCCTGGACCCCTCAGAAAGGGACGAACTTTTTGAGGATGCCGCCCGCATTGTGGTTTCCACCCAACAGGGATCTACCTCACTGCTGCAAAGAAAACTCAAACTTGGCTATAACCGTGCCGGCCGTATCATCGATCAGCTGGAGGCTGCAGGAATTGTCGGGGCTTTTGAAGGCAGCAAGGCAAGAGACGTTAAAATAAAGGACGAAGTAGCTTTGGAACAAATTTTGCGTCAGGAATCTTAAAAATATCCAACACATGAAACAATCCGCATTGGCTTGTTTCATTATTAAATACTAAATATTCCTCATAATGAAAACTTTTTGGCTATCCATATCGATTTCCCTGTTTTTTTACGGAATACTTCCCGCCCAGGAAGCCCCGCCCCAGCGCAGGTTTGAAGAAAAGGCCGAGCAGATGATGAAGGAAGCCAGCCAGCGGCTGAAGGCCTATCGCTCCGTGAAGATAGAATTTACCTACACCATGAAAAACAAAAGCCAGGAAATTGAAGAAAGCATGGAGGGAATCCTTTTTGCCATGGGTGACAAGTATTATATGGAAGTCGGCGACAACCGGTTCATTTCCGATGGTGAAACCGTATGGTCATATCTTGAAGAACTGGAAGAAGTGCACATTAGCCTTGCCGAATATACCGAAGGGGGAATGACCCCAACCTCCATTTTGGAAAACTTTGAAGAGGAATTCCGCTCAAAATTTATCCGTCAGGAAAACCATCAGGGCAGAGAGGTGAATATCATCGATCTGGTGCCTAATGAGCCCCATGCCTTTTTTAAATACCGTGTAGCCCTGGATAGCAAAAACCAGATGCTGGTTTACACCATGGCTTACGATCGGCACGGCGGGACTTACACTTATACAATAGATCGTTTCCAGCCCAACATAGATATTCCCGCCGACAAATTCTCCTTTGCGGTGGAAAACTATCCTGATGTGGAAATTATTGATCTCCGCTAGGGCTTTCTTCGGTTTTACGGATTTCTTTGGCAGTCATTACAGGGGTTCGCACGTCTTTTTTGCGGAAATCCTGGTAACGGAAAATATTGGTGTGCCTGTTTTCCCATCCGTTTTCACTACCCATTGTTCGCTGAAAGTCAAAAGGCTGGTCGTATCTGGGTGCATCAAGGGCATTGACACACCGGCTAAAGTCAATACCAAAATTCTGCAGGGCGCTGAAGAAGAAGTAAGCGGTTTGCACCCCCTTGAAAGCATATTCCCCGGGCTCTATTCCGTAAAGATTTCGGTACCTTAAAACAAA